>DATMJH010000353.1:0-3353 GCA_035554015.1 Mycobacteriales bacterium | reverse complement strand
ACCCGCCGCCGGGACGCTTACCGGCACGTGCTGGACGGGCACGGCGGGCGTCGCGGCGGGCGGCGGCAGCTCGTCCACCGCCGGCGGTGGTACCTGGGCCTCGACCACGGGTGGCGGGCCGGCGTCGAGGCTGTCGAGGCTGTCGAGGCTGTCGAGGCTGTCGAGGACAGTCTCCGCGACGACGGGTGCGACCTCGGCAGCCCGCGGAACCGGCTGCAGCAGCGGCAGCACCGGGACGACAGGGGCGTCGGCAGCCGGGAGGGGCAGCACCACGGGCACCGGCGGCGGACCGCTGGGGATCGCCGTGACCGCCGCGCCCAGAGCGTGCCGGCCGCTGGCCTCGCGACGGAACCAGCGCACCGTCAGGCCCGAACGGTCTGCGGCTGCTGCTCCGGCGTCGCGTCGAGCGAGTCCACGACCGAGTAGAGCAGCGCGAGCAGGACGCTCTTCACCGACTCGCGGTCGGTGGCGTCGCAGGGCACGACGGGCACCCCCTCGGCCAGCTCGAGGGTCGAGCGGACCCTCTCCTCGTCCGCCGGGTCGATGCCCTCGGCACGGTTCAGCGCCACGACGAACGGCACGCGCGCCATCCTGCGGAACGCGGCCAGGATGCCGACGGCCTCCTCCAGCGAGTCCTCCCGCGAGGAGTCGAGGAGCAGGATGTAGCCCAGCATCCCCTCGCCGAGGATCTCCCACATGAAGTCGAAGCGGTCCTGTCCCGGCGTGCCGAACAGGTAGAGCACCAGGTCGCGGTCGATGGTGATGCGGCCGAAGTCCATCGCGACGGTCGTCTCGGCCTTGCGCGACCGCGTGGAGTCGGTGATGTCCTTCTCGGTCGACAGGACCGTGATCTCGCTGATCGTGCGGATCAGGGTCGTCTTGCCCGCGGAGAACGGACCGGTCACCACGATCTTCACCGCGGTGCCGCCGTGCTTGCGGCGCGGCTTGCCTGCGGCCATCAGAGCCCCCTCACACCGGCGATGAGCCTGAGCAGCAGGCTCTTGTTGACGCTCGGGTCACGCTCGACGACACCGGGGGCGGCGTCGGGCTGCATGGCGGTGGCGCCGTGGACGGAGCCGTGCCCGCCGATGGCCGTCACGCGGGCGCCGTCGCCGGACCGGGCCAGCACCGGGACCTCCTCGGGGTGCTCAGGACGGCGGGTCGCCGTGAACGGCTCCGGCCGCTGCGGGATGACCGGGCTGTCGCTGCGCGGCGACGGTGGCCCGGCCTCGGCCGGCCGGCCGGCGCGCTCGGACCCGCCCGTCGCGGCGGGCTTGTCCGGCGCGGCCTCGGCCGCCGGCGCGTCGGTGGGCAGCGGGGCGCCCTCGAGCGCCGACAGCAGCCGGTGGCGGCGCATCAGCTGGTCGTCGCCGGCCTCGCCGACCACGAGCAGCCCACGGTTGACCAGCGCGGCGAGCATGGCCACGACGGCGAACTCGCCGCGACCCGACAGAGCGACCAGCTCACCGACGGTGCGTCGGCCGTCGACCTGGGCGAGCAGCGCCCACTCCTCGGGCGTCGTGGTCGGCTCCGCGGGCGGTGCGGGGTTCAGCCGCAGAACGGCGTCGGCGGCGGGGACCTGCTCGGCGATGCCGGGCCAGGCCTCGAGGCGGCGCTGCCCCTCGGCGACGACCTCCTCGAGCGGCAGCTCGGCACCGATGTCGTCGACGTCCGCCTCGTCGACGACGAAGGCGAACTCGCCGTCCGGCCAGCGCAGCAGGTCGAAGACGGCATCGGCGATCTGGTCGGCCGCGACACGGCGCGCGACGTCGGCCGACAGCTCGGCGTGCTCGGCCATGAGCCGGGCCAGGCCCGCGCCGGGGTCGTCGGCGAGCTGCTCGGCCGCGCTGGCGAGCGCCTCGTCGTCGACGAGACCTGCGCTCAGCAGCCGCCGGCTCAGCTCCTGCTTCGACACGTCAGCGCGGGCCCCGGTCACCTGCCCGTTGCGCACGTGCACGGCGCCGTGCTGCTGGCCGCCGCTCGTCCCGCCGTCGACGGCGCGCCGCAGGTGCAGCGCGCCCGTCTTCTTCGTGAAGCTCAGCAGCTGGAAGATGTCGGGGAGGCTGAACGCGTCGAGCGTTCCCTCGAGCCTCATGGGTGCTGTCCGTCCGTCCGCGGGTGGTCAGGGGCAGTCGTCAGTGGTCGGGCCGGGCGTCAGGACCAGGTCGGTGAGCCGCTCCCCGAAGGGGCGCTCGAGCTGCCGGAGGCGTAGGAGGAGCCCCAGCTGCTGTCCAGCGGCGACACGTAGGCCGGGCGCTCGGGGACCGTCGGGGGATTCGGCACGGCCGCGAGCACCGGCTCCGGCTGCGGCACGGCCTGCAGCACCGGCTCCTCGGTCGGCTGCTGCGACACGCCGACCGGCGCCTGCTCGGCGTCGTCCGCGCGGAGCGCCTCGGCGACCGCGGCGGCGGCCCGACGCACCTCGTAGAGCATCATCCCGACCTTGGCGCCCTGCTGGGCGACGGCGACGAGCACGGCCTCGTTGTCGGCCGAGACGAGGAAGACCGTGCCGGTCTCCCCCTCGATGTAGACCTGCGAGAGCTCGCCGCGGCCGAGGCCCTGGGCGGCGCGCTCGCCGAGCGAGAGCAGGGCGGCGCTCATGGCCGCCACGCGGTCCTCGTCCATGGAGGCGGGCAGCGCGGACGCCATCGGCAGGCCGTCGAACGAGACGACGGCTGCAGCCTCGATCTCACGCGCCTGCTGCAGCAGAGCCGCGAGCGCCCGGTCCAGGCGGTCGGAACGGCTCGTGCCGGACGCGTGGGACTCCGACAGCGACATCGCAACACCCTCCTCGTCCCGGCGGCACGCCCGTGCCGTCCGGTGACCACCCCATCGGCGTAGTGGCCGGGCGGCTTGAGCCGCTCCGTCCCCCGGACAGGTGGTTCCGTCGACGGGCCGGGCCGGGACGCCGATCAGCGGCCCGCGAGCGCCGACGCCATGGCAGCGAGGGGGGCCGATCGGCCGGTCATGAGCTCGACCTGCGCCGCCGCCTGGTGCAGCAGCATGCGGTCGCCGGCGACGACGACGCCGCGGCAGGCCCGGGCGAGCGGCGTCGGCCACGGGTCGTAGACCGCGTCCAGCAGCAGGTCGACGTCGGCCAGCCCGTCGGCGAGCGCCTCGGCGACCTCCCGTGAGGCCGACGCCGGCACGGTGCTGACGACGACGTCGCGCCCGGCGAGAGCCGTCGCCGTCAGCGGCACGACGACGGGCTCGACGCCGAGCCGGGCGGCGGCGGCGAGCGTGTCGTCCGGGCGGGAGCGCACGACCAGCACCGGCTGGCGGTCACCGAGCGCGGCGAGAGCGGCCAGCGCCGAGCGTGCGGTCGCTCCTCCGCCGACCACCGCGTGCACCAC
>DATMJH010000352.1:0-3346 GCA_035554015.1 Mycobacteriales bacterium | reverse complement strand
GCGCCGACCAGGCCGCCACCAGCAGGCCCGCCGCCTTGGCGCTCCTGGCGGCGGGCCTGCTGGTGGCGGCCTGGTCGGCGCCGGGCCTGTTCGGCGCGGTCTTCTTCGCCGCGGGCTTGCTCGCCGCGGGCTTCCTCGCCGTCTCCTTGCCCGCGGGCTCGTCGGCACGGGGCTCGGCGGCCTCGGCGGCCTCGGCGGAGCCGCCGCGCCCCTTCTTGGCCGCCTCGACGCTGGCGCGCAGCGCCGCCATGAGGTCGACGACGGTCCCGGTGGTCGGCTGCGCCTCCGCCGGCTGCACCACCTCCCGACCTTCGACCTTGGCCTCGATCACCGCCTGCAGCGCCTCGCGGTACTCGTCGTGGTACTGCGTCGGGTCGAAGTCGCCGGACAGCGTGTCGATGAGGCTGGTCGCCATCGCCAGCTCCTGCGGGCGCACCTCGACGTCCTCGTCGAGGAAGCCGAAGTCCGGCGTGCGCACCTCGTCGGGCCACAGCATGGTCTCCAGGACGAAGACGCCGTCGCGCACGCGCAGCGTCGCGAGCGACTCGCGGTTGCGCAGCGCGATCTTGACGAGCGCGACCTTGCCCGACTGCTCGAGCGCCTCGCGCAGCAGCACGTACGGCTTGCTCCCGGTCTTGTCGGGCTCGAGGTAGTAGCTCTTCTCGAAGTAGATGGGGTCCACCTGCTCCAGCGGGACGAACTGCAGGACGTCGATCGCCCGGCTGGTCGTGAGCGGCAGGTCCGAGAAGTCCTCGTCGGTGAGGACGACCGTCTCGCCGCTGGGCAGCTCGTAGCCCTTGGCGATGTCGCCGTAGGCCACCTCCTCGCCGTCGGCCTGCGCCACCCGCTTGTAGCGGATGCGACTGCCGTCGGTGCGGCGCACCTGGTGGAACGCGACGTCCTTGGCCTCGGTGGCCGAGTACAGCTTCACCGGGATGGTGACCAGCCCGAAGCTGATCGCGCCCTTCCAGATCGACCTCATGGCACCCTCCTACCCACCCCGTACCGGCGCGATCTTCGTCTTGTGCCCGTCCGCACCGGCGCGTCGCCGGGCACAGGACGAAGATCGTCGCACGGTGGTGGCCGGGTGGGGTAGGACGAACCGGTGACCGCGAGCTCATCGCTGCCGGAGTGGGACGTGCCGGAGGGCGCCCCTCAGGGCGCCGCCGCGCACACCGGCGACGACCAGGACGGCCGCGGCGACACCTTCGTCGTCCAGGAGCACCACGCCCGCTCCCTGCACTGGGACGTCCGGCTCGAGCGGGACGGCGTGCTGGTGTCGTGGGCGGTGCCGAAGGGACTGCCGCTCGACCCGGCCGACGACCACCTCGCCAAGCAGACCTCCGACCACCCGATGGCCTGGGGCGAGTTCGAGGGCGAGGTGCCGGCCGGCGAGTACGGCGCAGGCGCGGTCACGGTCTGGGACCGCGGCACCTACGAGCTGCTCCGGTGGCGAGAGGACCGGGTCGACGTCGTGCTGCACGGCCTGCGCGCCCAGGGTCGCTGGATCTTCTACCGGACCGGGAGCGGTGACGACTGGCGCGTGCACCGGATGGACGGCCCTCCCGAGGGGTGGTCGCCGCTGCCCACCGGGCTGCGCCCGATGGCGGCGTGCGCCGGCCCCCTGCCCCCGGACGACGACCGGTGGTCGTACGAGGTGAAGTGGGACGGCGTGCGCGTGCTCGTGGCGGTCGAGGGCGGCCGGGTGCGCCTGACCAGCCGCAACGGCAACGACGTGACGGCCGCGTACCCGGAGGTGCGCGGGCTCGGCGCCGTGCTGGGGTCGCGGCAGGCGCTGCTGGACGGCGAGGTCGTGGCGTTGCGCGACGGCCGCCCGGACTTCGGGCTGCTCCAGTCGCGCATGCACGTCTCGCGCCCGTCGGCGGCGCTGGTGCGGGCCACCCCCGTGACGCTGCTGCTCTTC
Organism: Mycobacteriales bacterium; assembly: GCA_035554015.1. Lineage (GTDB taxonomy): Bacteria > Actinomycetota > Actinomycetes > Mycobacteriales > SCTD01 > DATLGD01. The sequence goes on along the minus strand of DATMJH010000352.1, from coordinate 1,422 downwards.
GACCTGCTGCACCTCGAGGGCCGGTCACTGCTCGACGCCTCGTACGACGATCGCCGCGCCGTACTCGAGGAGCTCGGGCTCGACGGGCCGTCGTGGTCGATCCCACCGGCCTTCCCCGGCACCGGCCGGGCGGTCCTGGAGGCCACGCGCGCGCAGGGCATGGAGGGCGTCGTCGCCAAGCGGCGCGACAGCCGGTACCAGCCCGGCCGGCGCAGCGACTGCTGGGTGAAGGTCAAGCACGTGCAGCGGCAGACCACGGTCATCGCCGGGTGGAAGCCGGGCGAGGGCGGCCGCGCCGGACGGGTCGGGTCGCTGCTGCTCGGCGTGCACGGCGACGGTGGGCTGGAGTACGCCGGCCACGTCGGCACCGGCTTCACCTCGGCGACGCTGCGGGTGCTGTCGGAGCGGCTGGAGCCGCTGCGGCGTGAGACGTCCCCCTACGACGGGCCGGTGCCGCGTGAGCACGCGCGCACCGCGGTGTGGGTGGAGCCGCGGCTCGTCTGCGACGTCGACCACACCGCGTGGACCAGCGACGGCAGACTGCGGCACCCGTCGTTCAAGGGGCTGCGCGACGACCTCGACCCGCGGGACGCGGTGCGAGACCTGACGGCGAGGGAGAGCTGAGTGACCGGCAGCAAGGTCGTCGTCGACGTCGAGGGCCGGCAGCTCGCGCTCACGAACCTGGAGAAGGTGCTCTACCCCGCGGTCGGCTTCGCCAAGGCGCAGGTCGTCGACTACTACACGCGCATCGCGCCGGTGCTGCTCCCGCACCTGCGTGACCGCGCGCTGACCCGCAAGCGCTACCCGGACGGCGTCGAGGGCCAGGTGTTCTTCGAGAAGAACGCGCCGCGCGGCACGCCCGAGTGGGTGCGCACCGTCCAGCTGCCGTCGCCGGGTTCGAGCAAGAACCGCGAGACCATCGACTACGTCGTCGTGGACGACCTGCCGACGCTGGTTTGGACGGCGAACCTGGCGAGCCTGGAGCTGCACACGCACATGTGGCGCGTGCACGACCAGAGCCCGCCCGAGCAGTGCCCGCCGGACATGGTCGTGTTCGACCTCGACCCCGGTCCGCCGGCGAGCATCGTCGACTGCTGCCGGGTCGCCGAGCTGCTGCGCCCACTGCTCGAGAGCGACGGGCTGCCACCTGTCGCCAAGACGTCCGGGAGCAAGGGACTGCAGCTGTACACGCGCGCCGACGCCTTCTCCTCGTCGCAGGAGACGTCCTCGTACGCCAAGGGCCTCGCGCAGCGACTGGAGCGCGAGCACCCCGACGACGTCGTCCACCGGATGACCAAGGCGCTGCGGCCGGGCAAGGTGCTCGTCGACTGGTCGCAGAACAGCGCGGCGAAGACGACCGTGAGCGTCTACTCGCTGCGTGCCATGGAGCGCCCGACGGTGTCGACGCCGGTCACCTGGGAC
>DATMJH010000351.1:0-2291 GCA_035554015.1 Mycobacteriales bacterium | reverse complement strand
GGCGGGACCGACCTGCTCGCCGGCGAGGCCGAGCGCGGCGCCGAACACCGCGTCGTCGGCGCGGCCGTGCCGGCGCAGCACCTCGAGCACCGCAGGCATGTGCCGGCCGCCCTTGTAGGCGACGACGGTGTCGAAGTGCGTCAGCGCCTCCTCGAACGCCGGGACACCGGCGGTGAGCGGCAGCAGCGCGAGCGACTCCGTGCCCTCGCACAGCACCGTGCCGCTGCGCGCGGCGAGGTCCTGCATGGCGGTGATGCCCGGCACCGTCTCGACGGCGACGTCGGGGACGCGCTCGCGCACGGCGTCGGCGAGGTAGGTGAAGGTGCTGTAGACGTTCGGGTCGCCGATGGTCGCGAACGCGACCGTGCCACGCGTGTCGCGCAGCAGCGCCGCGACGTCGTCGGCGGCCGAGTCCCACGCCGCACGCCGGGCTTCGGTGACGCCGCCCCGGTCGTCGAGCGCGAACAGCAGCCGCCGCACCCGGCCGTGCGTCACGTGCGCGCGCACGGTGTGCTCGGCGCGGCCCTCCTCGTCGAGGTGCATCACCGGCACCACGACGACGTCGGCGGCCTCCAGCACGCGCACCGCCTTCACGGTGACGAGCTCGGCGTCGCCCGGCCCGACGCCGACGCCGACCAGCCTCACGCGGGCACCGCCTGACGCACCGCGGCCTCGACGAGCCGCTGCGCGGCGGCCGGGTCACCCGCCCAGTGCGTGTGCAGGTAGCTCGCCACCACACCGCCCTGCCGGAAGCCCTCCGGACCGGTGTCGAGCCGCCAGGCCGGCGTCTCACCGGCGCGCGGCGTCACGACCGTGCGGTGGAACTCGTGGCCGCGCACGCCGTCGGCCGTCTCGCGGTAGCCGAGGACCAGCCGGTCGGTCATCCGCGCCGTCGCCGGCAGCACGCCGCACATCGGCAGCCCGTCCAGCTCCTCGCACAGGTACAGCAGACCGGCGCACTCGGCGTGCACCGGAGCGCCTGTCGCAGCGAGCTTCTGCACATCGGCGCGCAGCGTCTCGTTGGCCGACAGCTGCGCGGCGTAGACCTCCGGGAAGCCGCCGCCGACGACCAGTCCTGCCGTGCCGTCGGGCAGTCGCGGGTCGCGCAGCGGGTCGACGACGACGACGTCGGCGCCCGCGGCGTCGAGCAGCTCGACCGTCTCGGCGTAGGAGAACGTGAACGCCTCGCCGCCGGCCACGGCGATGCGCGGCCGGTGCGCCCGGTCGACCACCGGCGCCGACCAGGGCGCGGCGTCGAGCGGCGGTGCGGATCGGGCCAGCGCCAGCAGCGCGTCGACGTCGAGCGACCGCTCGCAGAGCTCGCCGAGCCGGCGCACCGTCGCGACCGCCTCGGGTGCGCGTTCCGCGGCGGGGACGAGCCCGAGGTGACGGCTCGGTGTGGCGACGTCGTCCGCGCGGTGGAGGACGCCGAGCACCGGTGCGACGCCGTCGAGCGCCTCGCGCAGCAGCGCCTCGTGCCGGTCGCTGCCGACCCGGTTGAGCACGACGCCGCCGAGCCGCACGTCGACGTCGAAGGCGGCGAACCCCTGCACCAGCGCGGCGACCGACCGGCTCTGCGACGACGCGTCGACGACGAGCACGACCGGCGCGTCGAGCAGCCGCGCCACGTGCGCCGTCGAGCCCTCGTCGGTGGATCCGCGGCCGTCGAACAGGCCCATGACGCCCTCCACCACCGCGACGTCCGCGCCGCGGGCGCCGTGCAGCAGCAGCGGCGCGACCCGCTGCTCGCCGACGAGCACCGGGTCGAGGTTGCGGCCGGGGCGCCCGGTCGCGAGCGCGTGGTAGCCCGGGTCGATGTAGTCGGGGCCGACCTTGTGCGGCGAGACGTCGAGCCCGCGGACGCGCAGCGCGGCCATCAGCCCGGTGGACACCGTCGTCTTGCCGGCGCCCGACGACGGCGCGGCGACGACGACACGCGGCAGTCGCGCTACCACTCGATCCCCCGCTGGCCCTTCTGGCCGGCGTCCATGGGGTGCTTGACCTTCGTCATCTCGACGACGAGGTCGGCGGCCTCGACGAGCCGCGGGTCGGCGTCGCGGCCGGTGATGACGACGTGCTGCTGGCCCGGCCGGTCACGCAGCGTCTGCACCACCTCGTCGACGTCGACCCAGCCCCACGTCATCGGGTAGGTGAACTCGTCGAGCACGTAGAAGCGGTACGTCTCGGCCGCGAGGTCGCGCTGGACCTGCCGCCAGCCCTCGAGGGCGTTCGCGGCGTGGTCGTCGTCGGTGCCGTGCTTGCGGGTCCAGGACCAGCCCTCGCCCATCTTG
>DATMJH010000350.1:0-5887 GCA_035554015.1 Mycobacteriales bacterium | reverse complement strand
GGCCACCGCTGGCACCCTGCCGACTCGCCCCGGGCCGCGGCCGACCGGCTGGTCATCCGGCGACGGCTGGCGGACGAGCCGGCCGCCGCGGCGCGCCGGCTCGCCGAGCGGCTGGAGCAGGACCGCTACGCCCGCCCGGGCGCGGTGGAGCCGGCCACCGAGCGAGAGCTGCGTGCCGACGTCGCGCGGGTCCGGTCGGGGCTGCTGGCGAGCGCGCCCCGCCGCGCCCGGTGGACCGCGCGGCTGTTCCCGGCGTCGGCCTTGCGGTGGGCGTGGTCCGGTGCGGCCGAGCGGTTCGCGGACGCGCTCGACCGCGTCGACGACGCGCTGGCGTGGGCCGGCGACCGGGCGGGAAGCCGACTGCGGCGGCGGCCGGCGCGCTGAGCGCTCGCGAGGGCGGGTCGCCCGGCCCGCCTCGTCGTCGGAGGCGCTGCCAGGGTGCCGGGCCGCGGGACGTGCCGTGGCCCGGCTACTGCCCCCGCTCGTCCCAGCGGCGCTTCCAGCGCTCCTCGAGCCGGTGCACCAGGCCACCGGAGCCGCGGGCGGCACGCGGGCGCACCGGGCGCCCGGGCGGCGACGACCGGCGCGGGTCCGCCTCCGGGGTCGCTGTCGCGCCGCCCTGACCGAGCCGCTTCCAGGCGGTCATGGCCAGCAGCAGGGCGCCGACCATGACGAGGAAGCCGGCGATGCCGACGTACATGTTCTGGACGACCACGCCGGTGAGCAGCAGCGCGAACCCGGCGACGAGCACGAAGGCGGCCTTGAGAAGCCGGCGCTTCATGTGGGTGCGCAGGTCGGTCTGGCGCACCGTCGAGGCGAACTTCGGGTCCTCCTGGTAGAGGGCGCGCTCGATCTGGTCGAGCAGGCGCTGCTCGTGCTCAGAGAGCGGCACGTCGATCCCTCCCCGAGGAGCATCCGATGACCGCCGGGCCCGGCGGGGCCGGACGCTGGCGGTGGTGGACAGAAGGATACGAGCCGAGCGGCCGCACGTCACGACGAGACCGCGGCTGCCGGCAGGTCGTCGGCAGGCGCGGGGGGCTCGGTCCTGACATGCGCTCCCTCGTCCCGTTCGTGCGACCGGTGCCGGGCCGGCCCGGCGCGGCTGTCGAGGAGGGTTCCCCGCCGGGCGGCGGCTGCACCTCGTGCGGTCAACGCTTCGGCGACGACGCAGGTGCCCCGGGCTCGACGAGCGCCGCGGGCCGCACCGCACCGGCACCGAACCGGCGGGAGGCGCGGTCGACCGCCTGCTCCGCCTCGCGCCAGCCGGAGTCGCGCTCGCCGAGCCGCAGCTGCCTCGGCGCCGTCGCGGCGTCGGCGATGCCCTCGACCCGCACGCCGACCAGCCGCAGCCGCGCGCGCTCCAGCCCGAGCGCCTCGTAGAGCGCCAGCGCCGTCTCGTACACCGTGCGCCCGACGTCGGTGTGCTCCGTCAGGGTGCGCGAGCGGGTGATCGTCGTGAAGTCGGCGAAGCGCACCTTCAGCTGCACCGTCCGGCCGACCTGCCCCGAGGCGCGCAGCCGCGCGGCGGTGCGCTCGGCCAGCCGCAGCAGCTCGCGGGCGACGACCGCCGGGTCGTCGACGTCGGCGGGGAAGGTCTCCTCGGCGCCGATGCTGCGGTCGGGCTCCGACGGCACGACGGCGCGGTCGTCGCGTCCCCACGCCAGCGCCGCGAGGTGCCCGCCGACCGCCGGGCCGAGCGCCCGCTGCAGCGTCGACCTCGGGGTGTGCGCGAGGTCGCCGACGGTGTGCAGGCCGAGCCGTGACAGCGCCTCGGCGGTCTTCTCGCCCACCCCCCACAGCGCGCCGACCGGCAGCGGGTGCAGGAAGGAGACGACGTCGGCCGCCGGCACGACGAGCAGCCCGTCCGGCTTGCACCGGGCGCTCGCGAGCTTGGCGACGAACTTCGTGCTCGCGACGCCGACCGAGCAGGTGATGCCCTGCTCGTCCTCGACCGTCGCGCGGATCCACTCGGCCACCTGGCGCGGGGTGCCCAGCCGGCGGCGCGCGCCGCGGACGTCGAGGAACGCCTCGTCGAGGCTGAGCGGCTCGACCAGCGGCGTGAGGCTGCGGAACACCGCCATGACGCCGGCACTGGCCCGGCTGTACGCCTCGGGCTCCGGGCGCAGGACGGTGGCCTGCGGGCACAGCCGCCGGGCGCGCATCATCGGCATCGCGCTGTGCACGCCGAACTGCCGCGCCTCGTAGGTGGCCGACAGGACGACGCCGCGGGTGCCGCCGCCGCCGACGATCACCGGGGTGCCGCGCAGGTCGGGCCGGCGCAGCAGCGAGACGCTGGCGTAGAAGGCGTCCATGTCGACGTGGAGGACGTCGCAGCCGGTGTCGTCGGCGAGCGGGTCACCGACGGCGCCGTGGGGCACGGCACCGCGGCTCACCGCCGGCTCCCGTCGGTGGTCACCAGCACCGGGTGCCCTCGCGCACGGCCGCCGGCCGCCGGCCGCTCGGGATCAGCGTGGCCGGACGGCCAGCACGTGCAGCTGGGTGGCGAGGTCGCGGAACGGCGGGCGGTCCGACAGCGCTCGCTCGAGGGCGAGCAGCGCGGCGCGGACGCCGGGCTCGAGGTCGAGGGTGGCCGCCGGCACGAGGTCGGCGACCACGCGGACGCCGTGCACCTGCTCGACCTGCAGCCCGGCCTGCTCGACGAGCGCGGTGAGGTCGTGCGCCGTCCAGCGCCGGGCGGTGCCGTCGGCGTCGCCCCACCGCCCGCGCGGGTCGGTGAGCACGTGCGCCGCCTCGTCGGGGTGGCCGGCGACCGCGCGGGCGAGCACGGCGCCGTCACGGCCCGCGGCGAGCAGCGACAGCCGGCCACCGAGGCGCAGTGCGCGGGCCGCAGCCGCGAGCGCCGCGGCCGGGTCGTCGACGACCTCCAGGACGCTGTGGCAGAGCACGAGGTCGGCCGTGCCGTCGGGCACCAAGGCACCCAGCCCGTCGAGGTCGCCCTGCACGCCGGTGACCCTGTCGGCGACGCCGCGCTCGTCGGCGCGGCGCTGCAGCGAGGCCAGCGAGTCGGGGCTCGGGTCGACGACGGTGACGCGGTGCCCGGCCTCGGCGAGCGGGACGGCGAACCCGCCGGTACCGCCGCCGGCGTCGACGACGTGCAGACCGGCGTCCGGCTGGGCCGACTGCTCGGCCAGGACGGCCGAGAGCACCTCCCAGACCACGGCCGTGCGCGGCGAGGTCGCGGGGAGGTCGGCCACAGCGCGGAGCCTAGAGGGCGGGCCGGCGCCGGAGCGGTCGGTTGACGACGCACCGGTCGACGGGGAACGGTCGGAGGTGTGGCGGAGCAGGAGCGGCCGGTGTCGCGCGAGGATGTCGAGGTGAGCCTCGCGGTTGCGAGGGAGCTCGGACCGGGCAGCGAGGTCGCGGTGGTCGGCGAGTTCCTCGACCGGGTCGGCCCGGCGATCGACGCGCGGGTGGACGCACGGCTGGCGCACCGGGAGCCGGCGCCTGCCGCTCCCGGGCAGCCGGCCCTGGCGTTCGTGTCGGTGGCGCTCGGCATCCCGATCACCGCGATCAGCCTCGCGATCCCGCAGAACGCGGCGACGAGCATCGTGGCGACCGCCATCGCGTGGGCGGGGCTCGTCGGCGTCAACCTCGTGGCCAGCCGCCGCTCCTGACCTCGATCGGCTCGGAGGAGGCGGTCATGGCGGTCCTCGACGTCGCCGGCCTCTCGATCGGTTACGAGCGGCAGGGCTCCGGCCCACCGCTCGTGCTGCTGCACGGGGCGATGTGCGACCGGCGGGTGTGGCGCGCGGAGGCCGAGGACCTCGCGCGGGACCTCGAGGTCGTGGCGTGGGACGCACCGGGTCACGGAGAGTCGTCCGACCCGCCGGAGGACTTCGGGCTGGAGGACCACGCGCGGTGCCTCGCCGGCCTGCTCTCCGCGCTCGGTACGGGGCCCGCCCACGTCGTGGGGCACTCCTGGGGCGGCGGCCTGGCCCTGCAGCTCGCGGCTGCCCACCCCGACGCCGTCGCCTCGCTCGTGCTGGTGGGCGCCTACGCCGGGTGGGCCGGGTCGCTGCCGCCCGGCGACGTCGCGCAGCGACTGGCCTTCGCGCTCGACGCAGCCGAGCGGCTGGCCGGCGGGTTCGACCTGTGGAGCACGCCGGGGCTCTGGTCCGAAGGCGTGGACCCCGACCGGGTGGCCGAGCTCGACGCCATGGCGGCCGGCCTCCGCCCGGTGGGTATGCGGGTGATGGCGCAGGGCTTCGCGCGGGCGGACCTGCGCGACGCGCTGCCGGGGATCGTCGTGCCGACGCTGCTCCTGTACGGCGACGCGGACGAGCGCGCACCACGTGCGGTGGCCGAGGGGCTGCACGCCGCACTGCCGTGCTCGACCCTCGCGATCGTGCCGGGACTGACCCACGAGCTGGTGCTGGAGGCACCGCAGTTGTTCACCACCGCCGTCCGAGCGTTCCTCGGCGGCCAGCGGGTCTGCTGAGCCCCTCACCGGCCCGAGCTCCCGGGGCTGGCGTGCCACAGCTTGCGGGGCACCGCCGGGTGATGGGTGGGTGGACGACCAGCACCACCGCTGCCGGCCGGCTTGACGTCGGCGTAGGGCGACTGGCTGAAGCCGGTGGCGTACACGTGCACCGCACCGCCGACACCGGAGTGCCCGGCTCCGCCGCCGACCGTCGTGCCCGGGACCGGTGGCCTGGTCATCACCGGCCGGGTCGACCGGCTCTCGGCCGCACCGTGCACCGCCTGCTCGGACGCGGCGCCCTGCCAGCCGGCGCCGCGCACCATCTCCTCCTCGACGGCGGCCAGCCCGCCGGCCCGCCAGGCCGCGTGCAGCACCGGCAGCTCCCAGCACCCGACCGCCTGCATCGAGACGCCGCGCGGGCCGGTGCGCCGCACCAGCCCGCGGAGAACGAGCAGCCACGAGTGGAAGACGGTGCTCGCGTACCCGACCTGCGCGTCCTCGAAGAAGGTGGCGTCGAGCGGGCCGGTGGCGTCGTCGAGGGTCACGAACACCACCCGGCGGCCGGACCGGATCGGCGGCGTCTGGGTGGCGACCTTCACCCCGGCGACGAGGACGTCCTGCCGGCTGCGGCACTGCAGCAGGTCCTTGGCCTGCGTGGCGCCGAGCGCGCGCAGGAACGGCGCGTAGGCGTCCATGACGTGCGCGCTCACGTCGAGCCCGAGCACGTCGAGCTCGGCGCGCACCTGCTCGGCGCGCGTCATCTCCGGCAGGCCGCTCGGCACCGTCTGCTCCGGAGCGTCGCCGAGGTCGAGCGCGAGCTGGACGTCGACCGGCTCGGGCGCCGCCGGTGCCTGCGACTGGCGGCGGGCGCGGGCGCGGACGTCGTCCAGAGCCGGACCGGGCTGCACGGTGCTCGCCGGCCGCGCACCGGGCGGGACGTCGACCCCCTTCGGCCGCCGCGGCGCGACGCGTCGCGCGGTTCTCGCCGTCGACCGGCTCCACCTGTCGAGCTCGGTCACCTGCAGCAGCAGGTCACGCCGGGTGACCGAGCCGCGCCGGCGCACCGGGACGGTCGAGCCGATGCCGTAGAGGGAGTCGAAGGCGCCGGCGACCACCAGCCGCTCCACGACCGGCCGGGACACGTGCGCGCGGTGCCAGAAGTCGGACAGGCTGCCGTACGGCCGGCCGGCGACGATGCGGGCGACCTCGGCGTCGGAGATGCCCTTGACGTCGGCCAGGCCGATGCGGATGCCGTAGCCGCGGCCGTCGGGCAGCCGGGGGTCGGACGGCGCCGACCGCGGTCCGTGCACCGGCCCCCGCCTCTCCGCACCCCCTCCCCCCGTTGCGTCCGCCTGGGTGGCCACTGTCTCCGCAGCACCAGGCGGACGTCCCACTGCTTCCTTCGTTGCGTCCGCCTGGTGCTGCGGAGACAGTGGCCACCCAGGC
>DATMJH010000349.1:0-2638 GCA_035554015.1 Mycobacteriales bacterium | reverse complement strand
GCTCGACAGCGACCTCGCGCTGCCCGATCAGCTCGCGGTGACCGCGGACGACCTCGGCCGGCGGGCCCGCGCGGACGAGGTCGTCCGCGGTCACCGCGAGCTGATCGGGCAGCGCGAGGTCGCTGTCGAGCCGCGGCAGCGGCCGCCGCGGCGTGCCCTCGACGTCGGCGGCGGCGTCGGCCAACCGCTGCGCGAGGTGGTGGACGACGTCGGCCCTGGTCCCGAGCACCGGCGCGGCGGCGGCCCACCGCGCCGGGGTCCACAGCCGCAGCCGCTCGACCAGCGACGCCGCCTCGCGCGCGAGCAGGCCGGTCGGGTCCGGGGGCACGGGCTCATGCTTCCAGCACGGCGGCGGCGCCACCGACGACGGCGGGCCGCCACCCGGTTGCCAGGTGGCGGCCCGCTCGGTGCGCGGTGCGTCAGTCGCCGCGCAGCTGCGACAGCAGGCGCAGCATCTCGATGTAGAGCCAGACCAGCGTGACGACGAGGCCGAACGCGGCGTACCAGCCGTACTTCTCCGGCACGCCGTTCTTGGCCGCGTTGTCGATGAAGTCGTAGTCGATGACGAGGTTGAGCGAGGCCAGGCCGACGGCGAACAGGCTGATGCCGATGCCGAGCAGCCCGCCATTGAACAGGCCGAGGCCGCCGTCGACGAAGAAGCTCGCGCCGAGGTTGACCATCAGCAGGATGAAGTAGCCGAACGTCGCGCCGATCACCATCTTGGTGAAGCGGGGAGTCACCCGGATGCGGCCGCTGCGGTACAGGACCAGCATGCCGACCGCGACCGCCACCGTGCCGGTGACCGCCTGGACCGCGATGCCCGGGTAGGCGGCCTCGAAGAACTTGGTGATGCCGCCGAGGAAGACGCCCTCGATCGCCGAGTAGGTGACGATGACGGCCGGGTTGGTGATCTGCTTGAAGGCGATGACCAGGCCCAGCACGAGACCGACCAGCATCGCCGGGAGCCACAGGCCCTCCAGGCCGAGGTACCAGGTGAAGGCGCCGGTCACGACGATGGTGCCGAGCATGACCGCGGTGCGGACGACGACGTCCTCGACGGTCATCCGGCCGGTGTCCTGCGAGGTGGCGGACGGGCCGAAGTAGGCCTGCTCGAGCGGGTCGGGGCCCGTCTGGGTGCCGCCGTAGGGGTTGCCGTACTGGTTGCCGTACTGCGGCCGGTCGAAGCCGACCGGACGTGAGGCGGCCTCGGCGAGCGGGCCGCGGGTGAGCGCCGGGTTGCTGGACTCGGTGCGAGCCATCGGGGTGGTTCTCCTCCTGGGAGGCCCGGTAGGGCCGGTGTGGGGGTCGTACCGCATCAGTACAACGCAGATCAGCCTACGGCTGTGCCCGCCGCTTCACGAAGAAAGCGTGACGGCGCCGCCCTTGCAGCGGTGCCCGGGGCGGGATTCGAACCCGCACGCCTCGAAAGGCGGAGGGGTTTAAGCCCTCCGTGTCTACATTCCACCACCCGGGCGAGCGGCTCAGTCTTGCACCGGAAGGACGCCGGCCGGGGTGGCGAACGCCTGCATGCCCCGCCCGATGTTCCGCCCGCGCCACGTCGGCGTCTGCGCGTGGCAGTTCGGGCACAGCAGGCGGAGGTTCTCGAGCCGGTTGTCGGGCCGGTCGCCGTTGACGTGGTCGAGCTCCAGCGGGATGGGCTTCCCGTTCCACTCCTCTCGGCCGCACTCCGCGCACCGCCGCTCAACCAAGCCCTCGCGGACCAACCGTTCGCCGAGCCGGGCGGGCGCGCGCGGGCGAGCGAGCACCACCTCGAGCGGCACACGCGGGCTGTAGGTGCCCCCGCGCCGCCAGGCACGTCCGCGCAGGTGCGCCGTGTCGACCGAGGCGGCGGCCAGCCGGCGGTTCAGCTCGGGGTACTGCTGCGGCGAGGGAGCCAGTCCCAGGGCGCGGAGCACGTCCGCCTTCGTCGACGCCGCCGCGACCGCCGCCGTGAGCTGCTCGTCCGAGTACGTGTGGTCGTCGCGCAGAGACGCCCCTCGATCACGTCGGGCCAGTCTGCGGTCGAAGCGCGCCTCCAGCGCACCGAGCCGCTGCAGGCGCCACCGCACGCTCTCGTAGTTGCCGCCGTCCGCGACGATGCCGAGGCGCAGGAGGAGATCGCGCATGTGGACCGCCTCGGCGGCGGCCGCGAGCAGCTGCTCGTCGGACACTTTGCTGGCACGGCCGAGCGGCGGTCGAGGCATGTCGCCGACTGTCGAGCGACCCACCGACGCCCCGACCGCGTCGTCCACAGCGCATCAGCCCAGCCCCGAGAGCTCCTGCGCGCGCGCGAAGACGTCGTCCAGCATCGCCTCGGTGAGCCGGCCGGTGAAGGTGTTCTGCTGGCTCACCGAGGCGATGCTCGACGCCGTGGCCGAACGCCGGCAGCCGCCCGGTCGGCACGCCGGCGCCCGGCAGGGCCCGCGCGAGGGCGGTCCAGCCGAAGCCGCCGAGCACGACCACCGCGCGCACGCTCGGCCACAGCAGGCGCAGCTCCTCCGACAGCCACTGGCCGCAGGTGTCGCGCTCGGCCGGCGTCGGCTTGTTCGCCGGCGGCGCGCAGCGCACCGGCAGCACGACGCGCACCCCGCGCAGCCGCAGCCCGTCGTCGGCCGACACCGACGTCGGCTGGTTGGCG
>DATMJH010000348.1:0-20902 GCA_035554015.1 Mycobacteriales bacterium | reverse complement strand
GGGTGGGGACTGGCCTCGCGCGCGGGTGGTGCGAACCTGGCTGTCAGGCGGGGGCGACGGCTGTGCGCCGACGCCGGAACAGCCCGGTGGGCTGCAGCTGCAGCTCGACGACCCGGCGCTCGAGGTCGATGACCCGCTGCTCGGCCGACGCCAGCTTCTCCTCGGCGGCGCGGGCCCGCTCCTCGGCGGCCGCCACGCGCTGCGTGGACAGCTCGACGTCGGCCAGCGCGGTCGCGACCTCGTCGGCCAGGGGCGCCAGCGCGGGCGCCAGCTGCTCGGGCAGCCGACGGCGCAGCGCGCGGTCGAGGGCGCCCTCGACCGCAGCGACGTCGACCGACCGCAGCACGCCGCGGCGGGCCAGGTCGTCGACCTCGGCCGCGGACACGCTGCTCGCGTGGCCGGCCACCGGGTGGAGCGCGCCGCTGGTGAGCAGGGCGCGGATGCGGGCCGGTGCGACGCCGAGCCGGTCGGCGGCCTCGGTGACGGTGAGGATGCGGGGCGACGTGGGCACGGGACCTCCCAAGACGATCGGGTGCTTCCGACGTCGCACCCTGGCCTGCCGACGCCGCCCGGTGCGGGAGGCGCGCCGGGCCTCGTGCGCGCCGTCCGGCAGGCTGAGCACATGACCGACGCGCCGCAGGTCCCGACCGACACCGCCGTGCTGCCGAGCGGCGCCGCGATGCCGCTGCTCGGCTTCGGCACCTGGCGACTGTCCGGCGAGCAGGCCGTGCGGGCCACCGCCGAGGCGCTCTCGGCCGGCTACCGGCACGTCGACACGGCGACGATGTACGGGAACGAGCGCGAGATCGGCCGGGCGCTCGCCGAGCACCGCGGCGAGAGCGTGTTCGTGACGACCAAGCTGCCGCCGGAGCGGGCCGGCCGGGAGCGCGAGACGCTGGAGCAGAGCCTCGAGGCGCTGGGGGTGGAGTCCGTCGACCTGTGGCTCGTCCACTGGCCGCCGGGCGGGGCCGGGGTGCGGGTGTGGGAGCGGTTCGTCGCGGCTCGCGCCGACGGGCTGGTCCGCGACATCGGCGTCAGCAACTACTCCGTCGAGCAGATCGACGAGCTCGACGGCGCCACCGGTGTGCGGCCGGCCGTCAACCAGGTGCCGTGGAGCCCTCGCCGCTTCGACGCAGCGCTGCTCGAGCGGCACCGCGAGCGTGGGGTCGTGCTCGAGGGCTACAGCGGCCTGAAGGACGGCGTGCTCGACGACCGCGACGTGCGGGAGATGGCCGACCGGCTCGACCGCACGCCGGCCCAGGTGGTGCTGCGCTGGCACCTGGAGCACGGCGTCGTGGTCATCCCGAAGTCGTCGGACCCCGAGCGCATCCGCTCGAACGCCGACGTCGGCGGCTGGCGGCTGGACCCCGACGACGTCGCCGTCCTCGACGCGCTCGGCAGGTCCGGGTGAGCGATGACCTGGTGCAGTCGCTCAACGACCTGCGGCCCGGCTACCTGCCCGGCCTGATCGGACTCGAGATCGTGGCGGCGTCGCCCGAGGGCATGCGCAGCCGGCTCGAGGTGCGCCGGGAGCTGATGGCGCCCAACGGGTTCTTGCACGCCGCGAGCGTCGTGGCGCTGGCCGACACGACGTGCGGCTTCGGGACCCGGCTGCTGCTGCCGGAGGGGTCGAGCGGCTTCACCACGATCGAGCTCAAGACCAACTTCCTCGGCACGGTGCGCGAGGGCGCGGTGGCGTGCGAGGCGCGCGCCGTCCACGCGGGGCGGACCACGCAGGTGTGGGACGCCGTGGTGCGGGTCGAGACGCCAGCGGAGGGACCCGAGGGCAAGCTGCTGGCGCTGTTCCGGTGCACGCAGGCGGTGCTGTGGCCGCGCTGACCCGAGCGCCGGGTCGTGCTGCGTCACAACTGCGGGGGCCGCGCTTCTGACCCACCGCGGCAGGGACTCCCGCTCGGCACGGCGAAGCCGACCCGCATGTCGCGCGCCCCGTCCTCCCGCCGTGCCGCCGCCCTGCTCGCCGCCGGCGGCCTGCTCACGGCCGGTGCGGTCGCCGCCGCTGCCGACCCCGAGCTGCCCGTGCTGCACGCCGAGCAGCGCCGCGGCGTGCCTGTCGTGACGCCGCTGGCACCCGAGCGGCCGGTCGCCAAGACCGTCGACGGCGACACCGCCGACTGGGTCGGCGAGGCGCCCGGGCTCTCCGGCTTCACCGCGTACAGCCGTGGCGAGCTGGTCCACACCGACTACCTGTTCGACGCGTTCGGCGCGGACGACGGCGACGACGCCGAACGGGTGGCGCGCAACGACGCCCTCGCCGAGGTCCACCCTGGCTTCTACCGCCTGGAGCCCACCTACCAGTACGACATCGGCGGCGAGCTCGGCGCACCCACCGGCGAGCTCGGCGTCGAGGGCGAGCGCCAGTACGGCGACGCGCAGGACGTCGACGGCCGCGGCCACGTGGCAGCGGCCGACCTGCGCGAGCTGCGCGTCGCGGCCAGCCGCGACGACCTGCTCGTCCTCGCCTCGACGACCACGATGACCGGCGAGCAGGCGGGCGCGGTGCTGCTGCTCGCCGACACGGCCCCCGGAGAGGCCGAGCACGACGTGCCGTTCGGGTCAGGCCTCACGACCCGGACCGCCGAGGTGGCCATGCTCATCGCGCCGACCGGCGGCACCGCGGTCGACCTGCGGACCGGCGAGCGGACCGCCTTCCCCGTCGCCGCTGACCCGACCGGTCACGCCAACGTGCTGGAGGCCGCGGTGCCGCTGCGGCTGCTGGCCGGCCGGGGCCTGCGGCTGTCGGCCGCCACCGGTCTGTCCGACGGCGACGACGGGCTGGCCGATCTGCGCAGCGACCGCGCCGACGTCGTCAACGTCGCCAACGTCGCGTTCCGGCCGGAGGAGCCGGTGCGCATCCGCTTCGACAGGCAGCAGGCCTTCGCGCTGGCCGCCGGCACGATCGACGGGTTCGCCGTCGACGTCGACGTCGCGGGACTGCGCAGCGGCCGCACCGAGGCACTGCGCGCAGGGCCCGGCTACCACGAGCGGCACCTGCTCAGCACCGAGGACATCTCGCGCGAGGGCGATCTCGACGGCGTGTGGCAGCCGTACGGCGTGTACGTCCCGACCTCGTACGACCCTGCGGGTGCGGCCCGGCTGACCTGGTGGATGCACTGGCGCGGCGGTGACACGCACGACGGCGCCGTCGTCAGCCCGCGGATCATGCGCGACTTCGGTGAGGACGTCGACGGCCTGGTGGTCGCGCCGCGCGGTCGCGGGACCAGCACCTGGTACCTCGGCCGGGGTCACGCGGACTTCCTGCAGGTCTGGGACGACGTCATGGCCGAGTTCGCCGTCGACCGGAACCGCGTGTACGTCACCGGCCACTCCATGGGCGGCTGGGCGTCGTACCTGCTGTCGATCCTGTATCCCGACCGGTTCGCCGCCGCCCTGCCGTACGCCGGCGTGCCGACACAGGGGCTGTGGGCGGGCTGCGAGCTCGACCCGTGCTGGCAGGGCACCAACGGCGGGAACGCCAAGACCCAGTGGACGACGCCGCTGCTCGAGAACCTGCGCAACGTGCCGATCGGCATCAGCCACGGTGCGCTGGACGAGCTGGTGCCGGTCACCGGCGTCACGCGGCAGGCGGAGCAGCTCACGCGCCTGGGCTACCAGCACCGGTACTACGTCTTCCCGACCTACGAGCACTACAGCCACCCGATCCACGACGAGTGGGCCGAGGGCGCGCGGTACTCGCAGCTGCACACCCGTGACCCCGATCCGGCGCGCGTCACCTACCGCCGGTCGATGCCGTTCGAGCGGACCGTGGAGACCGGCCCCGACCAGGGGAAGCCCTACGCGGGGCTGTCGTTCGACTTCGACTCCGCCTACTGGATGAGCGGTCTCACCCCGGCCGACGCCGTCCACGGCGTGGCGACGGTCGACGCGACCAGCCTGGCCATCCCGGCGGCCCCGCGGCTGCTCGTGCCGGAGGCGGGCGGTCCCGCGTCGGAGGGCCAGCTGGGGCCGTGGACCATGACCGGGCTGCGCTCGGTCACCGACCCCGCCGCGACGACCCCCGCCGCGGTGAACGGCTTCCGCGCGACGCTCACCGGCGCGACGGCGGTGCAGCTCGACCTCCAGCGGATGCGGATCGCCACCGACCGGCCGATCACGGCCACCGTGACCACGCAGGCGCCGCTGACGCTGCGCCTCGCCGGCTCGTGGCCGCGCCCGCCGAGGGTCACGGCGGGTGGGGAGCCGGTCGACGCCGAGGTCGTCGGCGGCGTGCTCGAGGTGCGGCTGCCGGCGGGCACGTCGGCGCTGGTGGTGGCCTGACGTGCGACGGATCGCCGCCGCCGGCGTCGCGGCCGCGCTGCTCGCCGGCGCGGCCCCGGCCGTCGCCGACCGCCCGGCGGACGCGGGGCGCCGCGACGCGCAGCAGCTGGACCTGGCCCGGCACGTCGACCCGATGATCGGCACGTTGGCCCCCGGGTTCGTCGTGCCCGGCGCGTCGACGCCGTTCGGGATGACCCAGGTGTCGCCCGACACCGGCGGCGAGGTCGCGTACAGCGGCTACACCTGGCACGACCCGCAGATCCGCGGCTTCTCGCACGTGCACCTGTCCGGGCCCGGGGTGAAGAAGGCCGGCGAGATCCCGCTGCTGCCGACGACCGGTCCAGTGCTGTCGAGCGACTGGCGGCAGTACGCCTCGGCCTACGACCACGCCACCGAGCGGGCCGAGGCCGGCTACTACGGCGTGCGGCTCGACACCTACGGGGTCGACGCCGAGATGACCGCGACTCCGCGTACCGGCCTGCAGCGCTACACCTTCCCACCGGTCCCGCAGGCCAACGTGCTGCTCGACGTGGGCCGCAACATCTCGGGCGTGCACGAGTCGGCGATCGAGGTCGTCGGCGACCGGACGGTGCGCGGCCACGTGCGTGGCCGGTACCCGGTCTTCTTCGAGGCGCAGTTCGACCGGCCGTTCACCGCGACCGGCACGTGGACCGGCGCGGCGCTGGCGCCGGGGAGCCGCGCGGCGCAGGGCACCGGCGTCGGCGGCTGGGTGTCGTTCGACGCGGTCGAGGACCGCACCGTCGAGGTCAAGGTCGGCATCTCCTTCGTCGACGCCGAGGGCGCGCGGCGCAACCTGGCGGCCGAGCAGCAGGGCTTCGACGTCGAGGGCGTGCGGGCCGCGGCGCGCGCGGCGTGGAACCGCGAGCTGGCCAGGGTCCAGGTGAGCGGCGGCGCGCCGGGCGACCTGACGACCTTCTATACGGCGCTGTACCACGCGCTGCTGCACCCGAACGTCTTCAAGGACGTCGACGGACGGCACCTCGGCCACGACGGCGCGGTGCGCACCTCCGACGGGTTCACGCAGTACACGAACTTCTCGTCGTGGGACACCTACAAGGGGCAGAACCAGCTGCTCGCGACGGTCTGGCCCGACCGGTACCGCGACATGCTGCTGTCGCTGCTCCAGATCGCGCGGGAACGCGGTCACCTGCCGCGGTGGGCCGAGCAGAACCTCGACCCGGCGCACATGAGCGGCGACCCGGCGATCCCGCTGGTCGTCGACGGCTTCTGCCGCGGCGTGCTCGACGACGTCGACCCGGCGCTCGTCGACGAGCTGTACGCCGAGATGGTGGAGCTCGTCGACCGGCGCGAGACCGCCTGGCACGACAAGGGCTACCTGCCCTTGCAGACCTCGTCGCGCGGCGCCGGCACGACACTCGAGTACGGCGTCGCCGACTTCGCGCTCGCCGTGATGGCCGATGCCACCGGCCGCCCCGGCGACGCCGACCGCTTCGCGGCGGAGTCGCGGAACTACCGGGCGCTGCTCGACCCGGAGACGCGCTGGATCCGCCCGCGCAACGCCGACGGCTCGTGGCACAGCCCGTTCGACCCCGCCCTCGACGAGACGGGGTTCCAGGAGGGCAACGCCTGGCAGTACTCGTGGCTGGCACCGCACGACGCCCGGGGCCTGTACGACCTGATGGGCGGGGACGCGGCCGTGGTCGAGCGGCTGGACCACCACTTCCTCGAGCCGGCGGCGGCGGCGCCGGGGCCCGCCGAGGTGATGAACGAGGCGACCTTCTTCGGTGTCGTCTACCGCACGCCGTTCTACGCACCGGGCAACGAGCACGACCTGCAGACGCCGTGGATGTACCCGTACGCGCGGCGGCCGTGGAAGACCGCGGCGGTGCACCGCCAGGTGCAGGGCGTCTTCCGGCCGACGATCGACGGGCTGCCCGGCAACGACGATCTGGGCGGGCTGTCGGGCTGGTACGTGTGGAGCGCGCTCGGGCTCGGCCCGGTCACCCCCGGGGCACCGTTCTACGTGCTGGGCAGCCCCCGGTTCGACCGCGCCGTGCTCGACCTGCCCGGGGCCCGCGACGTCGTCGTCGAGTCGCCGGGCGCCTCGACGGTCGAGCGCTACGTCACCGCCGCCACCCTCGGTGGCGAGCCCCTGGACCGGGCGTGGCTGACCCACGACG
This sequence comes from Mycobacteriales bacterium, assembly GCA_035554015.1. Lineage (GTDB taxonomy): Bacteria > Actinomycetota > Actinomycetes > Mycobacteriales > SCTD01 > DATLGD01. Next base: position 14,444 of record DATMJH010000348.1, on the reverse strand, counting down.
AGCTGCGCCGGGGCGGCAGACTCGAGCTCGACATGTCCGCGACGCCCAGCTCGACGTGGGCGACGTCCGAGCAGTCGGTGCCGCCGTCGCTGTCGGACAGCCCGCTGCCGGCCTTCGGCTGCGCGTCGTGAGGCGGGTAGCAGCGGCCCTCGCAGCCCTCGCCGTCGTCGTGGCGGGTGCCGGCGCGCACGCGGACGGCGAGCCGGCGCGCGCCGCGCCGCAGCCCTGCGACCAGGTGCCCGAGCCGGCTCGGTGGTCGGACGCGGGGCAGCCCGACCGCGGGCTCGACCGGGCGGTGCTCGCCGCGCACCGGGGCGCGGCCGAGCTGGCGCCGGAGAACACGCTGTGGGCCTTCCGGTACGCCATCGCCTACGACGTCGAGCTGATCGAGGTCGACGTGCAGCAGACCGCCGACCACCGCTACGTCGCGTTCCACGACTACGACGTCGAGCGGCGCACCGACGGCAGGGGGCTCGTGCCGCTGATGACCTTCGAGCAGGTGCGGGCCCTCAACGCCGCGGACAACGACAGGTGGCGCGGCAGCGCGTACGACCCGGCGCAGATCCCCTCGCTCGAGGAGGTGCTCGCGCTCGCGAGCGAGCACGGCGTCGGCGTGATGCTCGACCTCAAGGAGTCGGTCACCGACACCGCGAGCGTCGCGCTCATGACGGAGCGGTACGGGCTCGTCGAGGAGTCGCTGTTCCTGCCCTACGTCCCCGGCCGGGCGGAGCAGATCAAGGCGGCGGTGCCCGGTGCGCGGATGATGCTGTCGAACCAGTTCTTCGAGCCGCTGCCGCCGGACGGCGCGCCGCGCGGCGCCTTCTACGCGCTCAGCGCGGAGTACGACGCCTTCGGGTCGTCGCTGCCGGGCTTCGACGCCGAGCGCATCGCCGAGGCGCACGACGGCTGCGCGCTCGTCGTCCCGAACGTCTACCAGGGCGAGGTCACGGGGTCGGAGGCCGGCGACCTGCTGCACGCCCGCGCGCTCGGCGCCGACGGCGCCCAGGTCGACAACCCGGACGTCGCCGTCGCGGTCCTGGGCCGCCCGGTGGCGACCACGGTCGCGGTCCGGCCGGACGGCGCGCCGCTGGCGTGCCTGCTCGACGCCGAGCACCGGCAGGGCCTGCCGGGCAAGCCGCTGCACGTCGCGGGGCGCACCGAGACGACCGGCGTGGGCGGATGCGTGCCGCTGCCCGCGCACCCGGTGGGCCGCATCGTGTACGGCGGTGACGACTCGGCCACCGGCAGCTCGGCGGAGGACGCCTGACCGGCCGGTAGCGTCGAGGCACGGGATGACGCGGACGGCGCACGTCACCGCTGCGCTCCTCCGGCCGTCACGTGCCTCGACGTCGACGCCGGCCGCGTCGTCAAGGGCGTGAACTTCGTCGACCTGGTCGACGCCGGCGACCCGGTCGAGATGGCCCGCGTCTACGACGCCGAGGGCGCCGACGAGCTGGTGTTCCTCGACATCACGGCCTCGTCGGGCTCCCGCGAGACGACCTACGACGTGGTGCGCCGCACGGCGGAGCAGGTCTTCATCCCGTTGACCGTGGGTGGTGGCGTGCGCAGCGCCGACGACGTCGACCGCCTGCTGCGGGCCGGTGCCGACAAGGTCGGCGTCAACACGGCCGCGGTCGCGCGACCGGAGCTGCTGCGCGAGATCTCCCGCCGCTTCGGGGCGCAGGTGCTGGTCCTCTCCGTCGACGCCCGCCGCGCCCGCGACGGCGCGCGGACGCCGAGCGGCTACGAGGTCACCACCCACGGCGGGCGGCGGGGTACCGGCATCGACGCCGTCGAGTGGGCCGCCCGGGGCGAGGAGCTCGGCGTGGGGGAGGTGCTGCTCAACTCGATGGACGCCGACGGCACGCGGGCCGGTTTCGACCTGCAGCTGCTGGCCGCCGTCCGGCGGGCCGTGCGCGTGCCAGTGGTGGCCAGTGGCGGCGCGGGCGCCGTCGAGCACTTCGCCCCGGCCGTGCACGCCGGTGCGGACGCCGTGCTGGCGGCCAGCGTCTTCCACTTCGGGCAGCTGACGATCAGCGACGTCAAGACCGCGCTGCGGGTGGACGGGCTGCCCGTCCGGTGAGTTGCTAGGCTCTGCGGCCTGAGGGGAGTACGTCCTCGCAACCGTCCGGTCAGTTCGGTGTCGAATCGGCACCTCGGCGGTTGGTCCGCGCTCAGCGGGTGACGGAGACCTCGGCCGAACCGTCGACCGAGGAGAAGCGTGTCCCTGTCCCTGGCTGCCCCCGCCGCCACCGGTGGTATCGACAGCATCGGCACACCGACCCTGTGGGCGCTCTCGATCGCCGCCGTCCTCGCGCTTCTCGCGCTCGACTTCGTGGTGACGCGCCGGCCGCACGAGGTCTCGATGCGCGAGGCGATCGGGTGGTCGGCCTTCTACATCGCCCTGCCGCTGACCTTCGCGGTGTGGGTCTGGGCGGAGCACGGCAACGAACGTGGGCTCGAGTACCTCACCGGCTACCTGGTCGAGAAGTCGCTGTCGGTCGACAACCTGTTCGTCTTCATGCTGCTGCTGACCGCGTTCGCCGTGCCCGCGGCCCTGCAGCAGCGGGTGCTGCTCTACGGGATCGTCGGGGCACTCGTGCTGCGCGGCATCTTCATCGCGCTCGGCGCGGCGGCACTGGCCTCGCTCAGCTGGGCGTTCCTGCTGTTCGGCGCGATCCTGCTGCTCACCGCGGTCAAGATCTTCAAGGACGCCAAGGCGGGGCACCACGGCGAGGTCGACATCGAGCACATGCGGGTCGTCTCCCTGCTGCGGCGGTTCATGCCGGTGAGCTCGGCGTACGCCGGCCCGCGCATGACGGTGCCCCTGGACGGCAAGCGCGCGCTGACGCCCTTCGCGGTCGTCGTCGTCGCCGTGCTCGCGACCGACGTCGTCTTCGCCGTCGACTCGGTGCCCGCCGTCTACGGCATCACCTCCGACCCGTACCTCGTCTTCGTGACCAACGCCTTCGCGCTGCTCGGCCTGCGGGCGCTGTACTTCGTCCTGCAGGGCGCGCTGTCCCGGCTCGTGCACCTCGGCTACGGCCTGGCGGTCATCCTCGCCTTCATCGGGGTCAAGCTGGTCCTCCACTGGGCCCACGGCGTGTGGACGTGGGTGCCGGAGATCCCGACGCTGCTGTCGCTCGCGGTCATCGTCGTCGTCCTGGCGACGGTCACGGTGACGAGCCTGCGCGCGACGCGCGCGCCGGGCTCGCACCCGCACCGGGCCGAGGAGTCGTTCGTGCCCTGAGGGTCACCAGCCGAGCCGGGCGGTCCGTGCCCTGGAGCACGCCTCGGCCGACCCGACCAGCTCCACGTCGGCCACCTGGCGTCGGCCGAACAGCCACAGCAGCAGCTCGCCCGGCGAGCCGCGCACGACGACGCGCTGCCCGACCGGCCGCAGCGTCGCCCGGCGGCCGCCAGGCGCCTCGACGACGACGCCGAGCCCCCGTGCGCGGGCGGTGAGTCCCGGTCCCATCACCCGCACCCGGTCCCACAGCGCGCGTTCGGTGCCGGCGTCGAGTCGCCGCGGCGCCGGGTCGTCGACGCGGCGGACGTCCTCGTGGTGCACGAAGAACTCGTGCAGATCGGTCAGGCCGTCGAGCGGCCCGCGCAGCACGCCGCCGGCCGACCACAGGGGCGGCCCCGTCCGCAGCTGCGCCAGCAGGTCCTCGTAGGGCCGTCGCCGCGCGCGGCGCTCGAGCGCGGCAGTGGCGCGCCGCAGGGGCGGCACCACCAGGCCCGGCACCGCCCAGGGCCGTCGCTCCCGCACCACGAGGTGCGCGGCGAGGTCGTGCGTGGTCCACGCGGGAAGCAGGGTGCGGGCCCGCGGGCCCGCCGCGGCCATGAGCTCGAGCAGCGCCGCGCGCTCTGCTGCTGCGGGTGACGTCACCCGACCAGCGTCGCAGAGCGGGAATCCGGGGGCGCCGGCCGGTGTCAGACCTCCAGACTGCCCGCGCCGGCTCCCACGAGTCGCGCCCGACCACCGGAGGACCGTGACCCCGTCCGCTCCCGCCGTGCCGCGCGGGACGCTGCGACGCGGCTTCGGTGTGCTGTGGGTCGCCGTCAGGGAGGAACCGCGGGTCTTCGCGGTCTCGGCGGCGGGCAGCGCGCTGTTCGGTCTCACCACCATCGCGCAGGCGTACGTCTTCGGCGCGGTCACCGAACGCGTCATCGTCCCCGCCGTCGAGCAGGGTCGCGTCGACCACGCGGCGCTGGCCGTCGCCTTCCTCGCGATCGTCGGGGTCGCGACCCTCAAGGTCGTCGGCATCCTGGCCCGCCGGCTGGGGGCCGGCATCATGCAGTACCGGCTGCAGGCGGCGTACCGCCGCCGGGTCACCCGCAGGTACCTGCAGCTGCCGCTGTCGTGGCACCAGCAGCACCCCACCGGGCAGCTGCTGAGCAACGCCGGCAGCGACGTCGAGGCCACCTGGTACCCCATCGCGCCGTTCCCGTTCGCGGTCGGCGTGGTGTTCATGCTCGTCGTGTCGCTCGGGCTGCTGCTCGGGACCGACCCCGTGCTCGCGCTGGTCGGCTCGGTCGTGTTCCCGGCCATCGCCTGGCTGACCGTCGTCTACTCCCGGCGGATGTCGCCGCTCATGACCCGGGCGCAGCACCTGCGCGCCGAGGTGAGCGGCATCGCGCACGAGAGCTTCGACGGGGCGCTCGTCGTCAAGACCCTGGGCCGTGAGGCCTCCGAGACCGAGCGGTTCGGCGACAAGGCGCTCGAGCTGCGCGACGTCATGACCGACGTCGGCCGCGTCCGCGGTCTGTACGACCCGCTCATGGAGTCGCTGCCGACGCTGGGCGTGCTCGTGGTCCTGTGGGTCGGCACCAGCCGCGTCGGCAGCGGCGCGCTCGACGCGGGGGAGCTCGTCCGCGTCGCCTACCTGTTCACGCTGCTCGCCTTCCCGGTCCGGGCGCTCGGGTGGGTCCTCAACGAGCTGCCGCGCAGCGTCGTCGGCTGGGACCGGGTGCAGCGTGTGCTGCGCGCCGAGGGCGACCAGCGGCACGGCGAGGTGCGGCTGCCGGCGACATCGTCGCCGACCGCGCTGCACGTCGCCGGCGTGTCGTTCCGCTACGGCGGCCACGACGTCCTGAGCGGCGTGGCGTTCACCGTCGACCCGGGCCGCACCGTCGCGGTCGTCGGCAGCACCGGTGCGGGCAAGTCGACCCTCGCCTCGCTGCTCGTGCGGCTGCTCGACCCGGTCACCGGCGCGGTCACCTACGACGACGTCGACGTGCGCGAGCTCGCTCCCGGTGCCGTCGCCGACGTCGCAGCGCTGGTGCCGCAGACGACCTTCCTGTTCGACGACACCGTCCGCAGCAACGTCACGCTCGGTGCCGACCTGCCGGACGAGGAGGTCTGGGCCGCCCTGCGGCTGGCCCAGGCGGACGGGTTCGTCGCCGCCCTCCACGCCGGTCTCGACACCGTGGTCGGTGAGCGCGGCACCACGCTGTCCGGCGGGCAGCGCCAGCGGCTCGCCCTGGCGCGCGCACTGGTGCGCCGGCCACGGCTGCTCGTGCTCGACGACGCGACCAGCAGCGTCGACCCGCGCGTCGAGCAGCGCATCCTCGCCGGCCTGCGCGAGGCGGTGCACGACGACGGCCGGCCGAGCACCGTCGTCGTGGTCGCCCACCGCCGCGCCACCATCGCGCTGGCGGACGAGGTGGTGGTCGTGGAGCGCGGGCGCGTGGTCGACCGCGGGTCGCACGAGCAGCTGCTGCAGCGCTCGGCCGCCTACGCAGACCTCGTCAAGGCGTACGAGCGGGCCGAGGCGGAGCGCGCCGCGCTCGCCGCCGGCAGCGAGGTGGGCGCGTGACCGCCGTGCCGGTGCCGGTCGGCGAGACCGAGCGGGGGTCCTTCGCCACGCTGCTGCACGGGCTGCGGCTGACCCCGGAGTTCCGTGCCGGGCTCGGCCGCACGCTGCTGCTCGCCGTGGGCGCGACGGCGGGGCGGGTGGTCGTACCGGTCGCCGTCCAGCAGACGATCGACCACGGGCTGGTCGGCGACGAGCCGGACCTCCCGCTGGTGCGGTGGGCCGTGGCGGCGGCCACGGCGGCGGTGCTCGTCACCGCGCTGGCGAACTACCTCATGAACGTCCGGCTGTACCGCACCACCGAGAACGGCCTGGCCGCCCTGCGCACGCGCGCCTTCCGGCGGGTCCACGACCTGTCGCTGCTGCACCAGTCGGCCGAGCGTCGCGGGTCGCTCGTCAGCCGGGTCACCGGCGACGTCGACCAGGTGAGCACCTTCATGCAGTGGGGCGGCCTGCTCATCCTCGTCTCGGCCGCCCAGCTGCTGCTCGCCAGCCTGCTCATGCTCGTCTGGTCGTGGCAGCTCACGCTCGTCGTCTACGCCTGCTTCCTGCCGCTGCTGTTCGCGGTGCGCGCGTTCCAGCGCCGGCTGCACACCGCCTACCGCGCCGTCCGGGAGCGGGTCGGGGACATGCTCGGCGCCATCGCCGAGTCGGTGGTGGGCGCGTCGGTCATCCGGGCCTACGGCGTGCAGGACCGCACCGCACGTCGCATCGACGCGGCCGTCGCCGGCACCCAGCGCGCGCAGACCAGGGCACAGACCATCGCCGCCGCCACGTTCTCGACCGGAGAGCTCACCGCGGCGGTGGCCACCGGAGCCGTCGTGGTCGTCGGTGTGGTGATGGGCGCCGGCGGCGACATCACGGTCGGGCAGCTCGTCGGGTTCCTGTTCCTCGTCACGCTGTTCGTGCAACCGGTGCAGCTGGCCACCGAGGTGCTCAACGAGGCGCAGAACGCCGTCGCCGGCCTGCGTCGGGTGCTGGCGGTGCTCGACACCCCGACCGACGTCGCCGACCCCGCCGACGGCGTCGACCTGCCGCCCGGCCCGCTGGCGGTGCGCTTCGACGGCGTCTCCTTCGCCTACCCGCGTGGCCCGGAGGTGCTGCACGACGTCATGCTCGAGATCGCGCCGCGCAGCCGCGTCGCGGTCGTCGGGGAGACGGGCAGCGGCAAGACGACGCTGGCCAAGCTGCTGACCCGGCTGATGGATCCCACCCGCGGCACGGTCCTGCTGTCGGGACAGCCGCTGCCGTCGGTGTCGTTCGCGTCGCTGCGACAGCGCGTGGTGATGGTGCCGCAGGACGGGTTCCTGTTCGACACGACGGTCGGCGAGAACGTCCGCTTCGGAGGGCCGGGGGCCACCGACGACGACCTGGTGCTGGCCTTCACCGAGCTCGGGTTGGCCGACTGGCTCGACCAGCTGCCGCAGGGGCTCGCCACACCGGTCGGCGAGCGCGGCGAGGCGCTCTCGGTGGGTGAGCGGCAGCTGGTGGCCGTCGCCCGGGCCTACGTCGCCGACCCCGACCTGCTCGTGCTCGACGAGGCGACCTCGGCGGTCGACCCTGCCACCGAGGTCCGGCTGCAGCGGGCGCTCGACTCGCTGACCCGCGGACGCACCACCGTCGCCATCGCGCACCGGCTGTCGACCGCGGAGGCGGCCGACGAGGTGCTCGTCGTCGACGCCGGGCGGGTCGTGCAGCGCGGCCCGCACGCCGACCTGCTGCGCGACCGCGACGGCGTCTACGCCCGCCTGCACGCCTCCTGGCTCGCCCAGTCCCGCTGACCCCCACCCCGCTGTGTCCGCGTCCTGGCACACCAGTGCCGCGCGCGGAACCGGACGTCCCGCCGTCGCCTGCCGCCAGACGTCCGCCCGCGAACGCCGCCGGAGTGTGCCAGGACGCGGACGTCGTGCAGGGGGTCAGACGCCGCCGAGGGCGTCGCGGTAGCCCTCGGCGAGCATCAGGTAGCCGGCCACGTTCGGGTACGGCGGGCCGGGCGCCGGCTGCTGCACGACGCGCGCCGGCACACCGAGGGCCATCGCTCCTGACGGCACCTCGGTGCCCTGAGTGACGACGGCGCCGGCGCCGATCAGCGCGCCCCGGCCGATGCGCGCGCCGTTGAGCACCACCGCCCCCATCCCGACGAGCACGTCGTCCTCGATCGTGCAGCCGTGCAGCACTGCGCGGTGCCCGACGCTGACGCGGTCGCCCAGCACCACGGGCGAGCCCGGGTCGGTGTGCACGACGGTCAGGTCCTGCACGTTGGTCTGCTCGCCGATGGTCACCGACTCGACCTCCGAGCGCAGGACGCAGCCGAACCACACCGAGCTGCGGGCGCCGAGCCGGACGTCGCCGGCGACGACGGCGCCCGGCGCCACGAAGGCGGTCGGGTCGACCCGGGGGGTGTGGCCGTTGACGGTGATCAGCTGTGTCACCCGGCGATCGTGGCACGCCCGGTCATCGGCGCGATCCCCGCGCGCTGCCGACGGCGTCGTCGCCGACGATGAGGCACACGACCTCGCGGTCGTCGGCGAGCGCCCAGCTCCGTCGCGTGGGGTGCAGGTAGATGAGCTCCTGCACCGAGTCCTCGTAGGCGACGCCGACGAAGTCGGCGAAGCGCGCGACGCAGCCCTCCTCCGCCGCGGTGAACACGGCGTCGTCGCCGGGGTACTCGCCGTCGGGCAGCTCGAAGGAGGCGTACACCTCGCCGTCGTGCGGCTGGTCGCACGGCACGAGCGGCACCTCCGACAGCTCCACCCCCTCGGCCGCGTCGCGGAGGCAGTCGCCGACCTCGAGCGAGAAGGCCGACTCGTCACCCGACTCGACGACGGTGCCGTCCGCGGACCGCTCGGCCGTCGTCGCCACGGACCAGACGCCGGCGCCGATGACCAGCAGCAGCCAGCAGGCGCCGAGGACCGCGCCCACGGTCGCCATCGTCTCCCCCTTCTGGCCGGTGCGGCGGGTCTGCGAGCGGCCGATGAGCCCGAAGACGATGCCGAGGACGCCGGCGAACACCGGCAGGATGCCGAGCACGAGCCCGGCGACGGCGAACCCGTTGCGGCCCGGCGGAGGTGGCGCGGCGGGCCACCCGGGATCGCCCCACCCGGTCGGCGCCGACCAGCCCGGACCGGTCGGCGGCGTGCCCCACGCCGCAGGCGGCTGCTGCTGTTGCGGTTCTCCGCTGTCCGGCGCCGGCCACGGCCCAGGGTGCGTCACGGGCGGATCATGCCCGATCGGCGCGACGCACGGCGCGGCCGTTCACGCTGCGCCGCTGGCAGGATGGGGGCATGACCGCCTCAGGGACCGCCGTCCGGCCCTCCGACCTCGACCCTGCCGTCGCGGCCCGGCTCAAGCGCGACCGCGACGGGCTCGTCGTCGCCGTGACGCAGCAGCACGACACCGGTGAGGTGCTCATGGTCGGCTGGATGGACGACGAGGCGCTGCACCGCACGCTCACCACCGGGCGGGCGACCTACTGGTCGCGCAGCCGGCAGGAGTACTGGGTCAAGGGCGAGACGTCCGGCTCCCAGCAGTGGGTCCGGTCGGTCGCGCTCGACTGCGACGGCGACACGCTGCTGGTGAAGGTGCACCAGTCGGGCAGCGGCGCGTGCCACACCGGCGACCGCACGTGCTTCGACGCGGACGTGCTCGACGCCGTGGTCGGCCGGCCGTCCGGCGACCGGCCCGAGGAGGCGCCGGTCACGGTGGACACCCCCGCTGCTGACCCGGCGGCGGCCGGCCCCTCGTGACCCCATGACGCTGGGCACCACCACACCGTCAGCCGCCGACCTCGCCGACCTGACGGCGAGGCAGCCGGTCGTGCCCGTCGTGCGCCGGCTGCTCGCCGACGGCGAGACGCCCGTCGGCGTCTACCGCAAGCTCGCCGGCGGGCGCCCGGGGACGTTCCTGCTCGAGTCCGCGGAGCAGGGCCGGCAGTGGTCGCGCTACTCGTTCGTGGGCGTGCGCAGCGCCGGAACGCTGACCGAGCGCGACGGCCGTGCCGTGTGGGTGGGGGACGGCGCGCCCGACCTGCCCGAGGACCCGGTGGAGGCGTTCGTCACGCTGTCGCGCCGGCTGCGCTCGCCGCGGCCGGACGGTCTCCCGCCGCTCACCGGTGGCCTGGTCGGCTACCTGGCCTACGACGCCGTCCGGCGCATGGAGCGGCTGCCCACCATCGCGGTCGACGACATCGGGATGCCCGAGCTGTCGATGATGCTCGTCACCGACCTGGCAGTGCTCGACCACGCCGACGGCACCGTGCTGCTCGTGGCGAACGTGGTGCGCGGGCTCACCGACGACTCGTACGAGTCGGCGGTCGCCCGGCTCGACGCGATGGCCGCGGCCCTCGCCGCCCCGACGCCGGCCAGCGTGTCGACGCTGGACCTGCAGGCCGCTCCCCGCTTCGTGCGCCGCACCGCCGCCGCCGACTACTGCGAGGGCGTCGACCGCGTCAAGGAGCACATCCGCGCCGGCGACGCCTTCCAGGTCGTGCTGTCGCAGCGCTTCGAGGTGGAGACCGACGTCGACGCGCTCGACGTCTACCGGGTGCTGCGGGCGACCAACCCGTCGCCGTACATGTACCTGCTGAGGTTCCCCGGCCGCGAGACCCCCTTCGACGTCGTCGGCTCCTCGCCCGAGGCGCTGGTGACGGTGTCGGGGGAGCCGCGGCAGGCCGTGCTCCACCCGATCGCCGGCACCAGGCCGCGCGGTGCGACCCCCGAGGACGACACCCGGCTGGCTGCCGAGCTGCTCGCCGACCCGAAGGAGCGCAGCGAGCACGTGATGCTCGTCGACCTCGGCCGCAACGACCTGGGCCGGGTCTGCGAGCCCGGCACGGTCGACGTCGTCGAGTTCATGCAGGTCGAGCGGTACAGCCACGTGATGCACATCGTCTCGACCGTCGTCGGCCGGCTCGCCGACGGCCGCGACGCGCTCGACGTGCTGCGTGCCGCCTTCCCGGCCGGCACGTTGTCCGGTGCGCCGAAGGTCCGCGCGATGGAGATCATCGAGTCGCTCGAGCCGACTCGGCGCGCCCTCTACGGCGGCACCGTCGGCTACGTCGACGCCACCGGCGACATGGACATGGCCATCGCGATCCGTACGGCGGTGCTGCACCAGGGCACCGCCTTCGTGCAGGCAGGGGCCGGGCTCGTCGCCGACAGCGACCCCGCCGCGGAGCAGGCGGAGTGCGAGAGCAAGGCCGCCGCCGTGCTCCGCGCCGTCGCCGCCGCCGAGACGCTGCGCGGTGCCGGGTGAGCCGCACCGCAGACCGGTCCGGGCTCGTCACCGCGCTGCTGCTGGTGCTGCTGGCCGGCGTCGCGCTGCTGGTCTCGACGGCCGGGCCGTGGGTCACCGGCCTGGACCGGCGGCCGGCACCGCTGCCCGACACCGTCCTCGCGATCGGCGCCGCCGACGCTGCGCCTGCGGTGCGCGCGCTGGGGCTCGTGGTGCTCGCCGGCGTCCCGGCGCTGCTGGCGACCCGTGCCGCGGGACGGATGGCGGTCGGCGTCGTCCTGCTGACCGCGGCCGCCGGGTCTGCCGCCGCCGCGCTCGGTCCGGCGCTCGACCCGGCGGCGGCCGCGCCGGACACCGCGACGCAGGTCGAGGCGACGGTCCGACCGCTGCTCGCGATCGCCGGCGCCCTGCTGGCCGCCGTCGCCGGGCTCTTGGCTCTCGTGGCCGGGCGCAGCTGGCCGGCGCTCGGCCGGCGGTACGAGGCGCCGGCGCCGCCACCGGAAGCCGCCCCCGGGCCGGCCGACGACGGCGCCCAGGTCGAGGGCGCCGCCGCGTGGGACGCGCTCGACCGGGGCAGCGACCCGACCACTGACCCCACCGCCCGGTGACGCGCCGCCCGCTCGTACATTCAGCGCCGACCGCGGGGCACCCGCGCACGCGCGAGAGGACGTCGGGATGACCGTGCTGGACGAGCTGCTGGCCGGTGTCCGCGAGGACCTCGCCGCGCGGCAGTCCCGCACCCCGCTGGACGCGCTCAAGGAGCGCGCCGCCCGCCAGCCGGCCCCTCTCGACGGCGTGGCCGCGCTGCGCCAGCCCGGCATCGCCGTCGTCGCGGAGGTCAAGCGCGCGAGCCCCTCCAAGGGCGCCCTCGCGGCCATCGACGACCCTGCCGCCCTCGCCGCCGAGTACGAGGAGGGCGGCGCGTCGGTCATCAGCGTGCTCACCGAGGGGCGGCGGTTCGGCGGCAGCCTCGCCGACCTGGACGCCGTGCGCGCGCGCGTCGACGTGCCGGTGCTGCGCAAGGACTTCGTCGTGTCGAGCTACCAGGTCTGGGAGGCGCGCGCGCACGGTGCCGACCTGGTGCTCCTCATCGTCGCGGCGCTCGCGCAGGAGGCGCTGGTCTCGCTCGTCGAGCGCACCGAGTCGCTCGGCATGACGCCGCTGGTCGAGGTGCACGACGAGCTCGAGGCCGAGCGGGCGCTGCTCGCCGGTGCGAGGGTGGTGGGCGTGAACGCCCGCGACCTGAGGACCCTGGAGGTCGACCGCGCCGTCTTCGGCCGGGTCGCCCCGGTGCTGCCGCCGCACGTCGTCAAGGTGGCCGAGTCGGGGGTGCGCGGGGCGCACGACCTGCTGGCCTACGCCCACGCCGGCGCCGACGCCGTGCTCGTCGGGGAGGGCGTCGTCACGGGCGGCGACCCGCGCTCCGCCGTCGCCGAGCTGGTCGCCGCCGGTGCGCACCCCAGCGCGCGCGGCGGGCAGGAGTGACGGCCGTCCCGGCGCGACAGCCAGCCGCTCCGCTGCCCGACGACGCCGGCCACTTCGGGCCCTACGGCGGCCGCTTCGTGCCGGAGGCGCTGGTCGCCGCGCTGGACGAGCTCGCGGCCGCGCACGAGCACGCCCAGCGCGACCCGGAGTTCACCGCCGAGCTCGACCGGCTGCTCACCACCTACGCGGGGCGGCCGACGCCGCTCACCGACGGCCGTCGGCTCGCCGAGCTGCACGGCGCCCGCTTCCTGCTCAAGCGCGAGGACCTCAACCACACCGGCTCGCACAAGGTGAACAACGTCCTCGGCCAGGCGCTGCTCACCTCGCGGATGGGCAAGCGGCGGGTCATCGCCGAGACCGGGGCTGGGCAGCACGGCGTCGCCACGGCCACCGCGGCGGCGCTGTTCGGCTTCGACTGCACGGTCTACATGGGCGAGGAGGACACCCGCCGGCAGGCGCTGAACGTGGCCCGCATGCGCCTGCTCGGCGCCGAGGTGGTGCCCGTGACGACCGGCACCCGCACGCTCAAGGACGCCACGAACGAGGCCTTCCGCGACTGGGTGGCGAACGTGGAGGAGACGCACTACTGCATCGGCTCGGTGGTGGGGCCGCACCCGTTCCCGCGGATGGTGCGCGACTTCCAGCGCGTCATCGGGGTCGAGGCGCGCCAGCAGTGCCTCGACCTCGTGGGCCGGCTCCCGGACGCCGTCGTGGCGTGCGTCGGGGGCGGCAGCAACGCGATGGGCCTGTTCCACCCGTTCCTCGACGACACGGACGTCGCCATGGTGGGCTGCGAGGCGGGTGGCGACGGCGTCGAGACCGGCCGGCACGCCGCGCCGCTGACGGCCGGCGAGCCGGGTGTGCTGCACGGCGCGCGCTCGTACCTCATGCAGGACGAGGACGGGCAGACGCTGGACACGCACTCGATCAGCGCCGGGCTCGACTACCCGGGCGTGGGGCCCGAGCACGCGTGGTTCCGCGACACCGGCCGAGCGCAGTACCGCGGCGTCGGCGACGCCGAGGCGATGGCGGCGCTCGAGACGGTCGCGCAGCGCGAGGGCATCCTCGTCGCGATCGAGACCGCCCACGCCTTCGCCGGCGCGTTCGCGTGGGTCGCCGAGCAGGTCGACGCCGGCCGCCGGGCCGAGGACCTCGTCGTCGTCGTCAACGTGTCCGGGCGCGGCGACAAGGACGTCGACACGGCCGCACGCTGGTTCGGGCTGGTCAGCGCCGAGGAGATCGCGGCCGCGCAGCTGCAGAAGGCCGACGACGGCGAGGGCTCCGGAGAGGGCTGGTGAGCTCGTCTGACCTGTTCGCCCGGTGCCGCGAGGAGGACCGCGCCGCGCTCATCGGCTACCTGCCCGTGGGCTTCCCGTCGGTGGCCGAGTCGGTCGACGCGATGGTCGCGATGGTCGAGGCGGGCGTCGACGCCGTCGAGATCGGCATCCCGTACACCGACCCCGGCATGGACGGACCGGTCATCCAGGTAGCGGTCGACGCGGCCCTGCGAGCAGGGACGCGGCTGCGCGACACCTTCACCGCCGTCGAGGCGGTGGCGGCGACGGGCGCACCGACGCTCGTCATGACCTACTGGAACCCGGTGGAGCGGCTCGGCGCGGAGCGGTTCGCCGCCGACCTGGCCGCCGCCGGGGGAGCGGGCGCCATCACGCCGGACCTCATCCCCGAGGAGGCCGGCGCCTGGGTCGACGCCGCTCGCCGGCACGACCTCGACACCGTCTTCCTGGTGGCGCCGAGCAGCACCGACGAGCGCATCGCCGTCGTCGGCCGGGTGGCGCGGGGCTTCGTCTACGCCGCCTCGACGATGGGCGTCACCGGCACCCGTCAGGCCGTCGGCAACCGCGCGGAGGAGCTGGTCGCCCGCACCCGTGCGCTCACCGACGTCCCCGT
>DATMJH010000347.1:0-2767 GCA_035554015.1 Mycobacteriales bacterium | reverse complement strand
CGACGGGGTTGTGGACGGCAGCGAGACCTGCCTGTCCATGCTGAGCACCGTGCGCACGTTCGCAGCCGAGCGCCTTGCCGCCTCGCCTGATCGAGCGGAGACCGAGCGTCGGCACACCCAATGGATGGTCGCGCTCGCCGGGGGACGGCTTCAGACCGAGGGTCGCGATCACCACAGGTGGCTCGCGCGGTTCGACAGGGAACGCGGCAATCTCCGGGCCGTCGTGCGGCGGGCGCTTGACCGCGACGACATCGAAACGGTGGCCAAGCTGGCCCGAGACTCATTTGTGCCCCTCGGGCACCGGGACGCCGAGGCGGAGGTCGTCGGTTGGCTGGATGAAGGGCTCGAGCGCGGTGCTGCGGTCGCGGCGGAGGTGCGCGGCCGACTGCTGGTGGTGCGGGCCTTGACCGCCACGATGTACGGCGAGTACGACCGCGCCTCGGAGCTGCTTGCGGAGGGCTCGTCATTGCTTCCGCCCGACAGCGCCCATGACTACGACCGCGCGCTGGCGGCCGCGGCCGACGTGTACCGGAACGTTGCCGAAGATCCGGCCTCGGCGACCTCGGTCATCGACCAGGCCTCGGCCCGAATGGCGGCCGTGGGCGATCGGCTGGCCCAGACCTACATGGAAGTCACGGCAGGTCATGTGGCGCTGCTGTGCCAGGACCTGCCGGCAGCGGAACAGCGGTGCGCCAACGCTGTCCGCATCGCCTTGGACCTCGGAGACCTTGCGATGCAGGGCCGGGCCCAAAGCCTGCTGGGGCTGGCACAGCTGGCGCAGGGTGACCTCGAGGGCGGTCGCCGATCGGCGCTCGCCGGGGCGGCCGCGAACCGCCACGGCGGTCAGCCGACGAGCATGGCCTACTCGTTGGACGGGCTGGCAGCGGTGGCGCTGGCCGACGGTGAACCGGCCGTCGCTGCGCGCGCGCTCCACGCTGCAGCCGTGATCCGCCGTGGCGCCGGCAACCCGGCCTCGCCGGCGTTCGAGCCACTGCTGAACGACCTGTCCTCCCGCGCCCGACGTGAGCTCGGCGATGCCGGGTTCGCCCAAGCGGTCACCGAAGCCGAGCGCTGGGAGCCGATCGAGGCCCTCGAGTGCACGCTTGCCGCACTCACTGCGGCTGTGGAGGATTCGCCCTCCGATCCCGGGAGGAGCGAGGAGGGACCATGAGCAAAGCCGATGACCTGGCGGTGTCGGACGGGTTCACTGAGGCCGAACGCGAAGCGATGAGGCAGCGGGCCGACGAGTTGCGTTCAGAGCGAGGCGGTCGCAAGAAGGCGGACAACCTGCAGGCTGCCTTGGACGCCATCGCAGAGATGCCCGACGCCGACCGAGTCATCGCGGAGCGGATCCACGCGATCGTCACCCGCGTCGCGCCGGATCTGCTGCCGCGGACCTGGTACGGCATGCCGGCCTATGCCCAGGACAAGGACGTGGTGTGCTTCTTCCAGGCGGCCGCGAAGTTCGACGCTCGGTACGCAACGCTGGGGTTCAACGATGCCGCGCGCCTCGACGACGGGGACATGTGGCCTGTGACGTTCGCCATCGTCAACTGGACCGACGCGGTGGAACGGCGAGTCGAGGCGCTCGTCCGGGGTGCAGTCGAAGGAGCGGCGTAACGGCGTCTCAGGAGAAGGCGAACAGCGGGGGGAGCGCGACGATCACGGCGGCCGTCCACCCGGCGAACACCGGCAGGTAGGCGGTCTGCCAGCGCTCGAGGCGGTCGAACACGACACGCCCGGTGACGAAGCGCCACAGCAGGAGCGCCGTGCCCGCCAGGTTGACCAGCAGCAGCAGGTTCAGCCCGAGCGCCGCGACCCGGTTGGGGGTGAGCCCGAGCTCGCCGATCCTCGCGACCATCGCGCCGAGCACCATGACGTCGAGCACCAGCGCGCTGACCACTGTCAGCAGCTGGATCCGGTCCATCGCCCCGGCCGGGCGGCCGGCGTCCCGGGCGGACATGGCGTACAGCACCAGCCCGAGCACCACGACCAGCAGAGCGTCGAACACCCCGATCAGCTCTCGGTCGAAGTCGCGGGCCACCCCGGCCACCGCGTACGAGACGGCGGCGACGGCGAGCATCACCGCGAACAGCGGGGTGAACAGCATCGTGAGCACCGGCGCCATGTTCTCGACGACACGCTGCTTGGACTCGACCAACCACGCCGCCACGACCACCGCACCCGCGGCGCCTGCGGGCAGCACCCACTCGATCACCTGCTCGCCGAGCATCGGGCTGATCGGATCCAGGATCAAAGAGGTCAGGCCCAACAGCACCCCGCCGCCCAGGGCGATGAGCGCGTAGTAGATGAGCCACTCGCCGGTGAACCGGACGAAGTCCATGCGCCGGTCGCGGGATCGCAGCGCGCCGGCCATGTACGGATAGGCCACGGCGAACCACAGCGCCACCGGCAGGTGCAGCGCCACGACCACCTCGGTCGCTGAGTCGGCGCGGTAGGGGTAGACGTTCGCGATGAGCGCGAGCACCGCGAAGGGGGCGGCGGTCAGCAGCGAGCCGCGCAGGTCGAGCCGGCGGCGGCGCGCGAAGTACCCGGCCAGCAGGGGGAGCACCACGAAGCCGAGGTTGCGCAGCACCCACTCCTGGCCAGGCAGCGCCGCGACCAGCCGGGCGACCGTCGCCAGGATCCCGGCGCCGGCGGCGAAGATCAGCGCCTGGACCCATCCGCTCGATCCCTGGGGCTGCGCTTCCTCGCCGTGCATGACCAGCTGCTTCCACAACCGGCCGCTGTGCTCGCGGGCGTACTC
>DATMJH010000346.1:0-7705 GCA_035554015.1 Mycobacteriales bacterium | reverse complement strand
ACGCACTTCGACACCGTCGTCGCCTACAAGGGCGGCCGGCACATGCCTGCGGTGCTCGAGGTGCTGCGCCGGCACGGCCGCGCCGACGACGCGGTGTTCGGCGCCGCGCTCGGCCTCGCCGGCGAGCAGGTCGGTCCCGCCACCGGTGTCGACGGCGAGGCGCCGTACCTGTCGACCGTGCTGGTGCCCGCGAGGCGCGCCGGCCGCGGCAGCCGGCTCGGTGACACCAGGAGCGCGCGATGACGGGCCTCGTCAGCTTCGTCGGCGCGGGGCCGGGTGCGGCCGACCTGCTCACCCTGCGCGGCGCGCAGCGCATCGCCGAGGCCGACATCGTCGTCTGGGCGGCGTCGCTCGTGCACGAGGACGTGCTGCGGCACGCGCGGCCGGACGCCGTCGTCGTGAACTCCGCGGAGCACTCGCTGGAGGGCATCACGTCGCACTACGAGCGCGCGGCGGCCGAGGGGCTGCGCGTGGCGCGCATCCACTCCGGCGACCCGGCGCTGTGGGGCGGCACCCAGGAGCAGATGGAGCTGTGCCGCGGGCTCGGCCTGGAGATCGAGGTCGTGCCCGGCGTCTCGAGCTTCACCGCGGTCGCCGCGCTCGTGCAGCGCGAGCTCACCGTGCCGGAGGTCGCGCAGTCGGTGGTGCTCACCCGGCTCGAGGGCGGCAAGACGCCGATGCCGCCGCGCGAGACGGTGCGCGCGTTCGCCGAGCACGGCACCACCATGGCGCTGTTCCTGTCGGCGGCGCGCACCAGGCAGCTGCAGGACGAGCTGCTCGCCGGCGCGTACGACGAGGACACGCCGTGCGTCGTCGCCTACGCCGCGACCTGGCCGGACGAGCTGGTCTTCGAGTGTCGCCTCGGCGAGCTGGCGGAGCGGGTGCGCGAGCACAAGCTCTACAAGCACACGCTGGTGCTGGTCGGCCCGGCGCTCGGCGCCGGCGGCACCCGCTCGCACCTGTACCACCCCGGTCACTTCCACGAGCACCGGCGTGTCGAGTCGGCTGCCGCCCGCGCGGAGCTGCGGGAACAGCACGGGTCAGCGCGCGCGCAGCTGCGGGCGAGCCGCACGTGAGCGAGCCGCCGGAGCTGCGCGAGCCCGACCTTCCCCGCACGGCCAAGGTGCGCACCGGGCCGCTGCGCAGCGGCTGGACGACGGGCACCTGCGCGTCCGCCGCGGCCAAGGCGGCGACGACGGCGCTGCTCACGCAGCAGCAGCAGCGCACCGTCGAGGTCGTGCTCCCGGCCGGGCGGCGCGTGCAGTTCGACGTCGAGCGCTGCGATGTCGAGCCGACCCGCGCCGAGGCCGTCGTCATCAAGGACGCCGGTGACGACCCGGACGTCACGCACGGCGCGCACCTGACCGCGACGGTGCGCTGGCTCGAGCAGGCCGGGCTGCAGCTCGACGGCGGCGTCGGCGTCGGCGTGGTGACCAAGCCCGGTCTCGGGCTCGAGGTAGGCGGGCCGGCCATCAACCCGGTGCCGCGGCAGATGATCCGCGAGAACGTCGGCGAGGTGGTCGACCTCGGCACCCGCGGCGTGCACGTCGTCATCTCCGTGCCCGACGGCGAGAAGCGCGCGAGGAAGACGACGAACGCGCGGCTCGGGATCCTCGGCGGCATCTCCATCCTCGGCACCACCGGCATCGTGCGGCCGTTCTCCACGGCGTCGTGGCGCGCGTCGGTGGTGCAGGCGGTGTCGGTGATGGCGGCGCAGGGCGAGGGCACGCTCGTGCTGGCCACCGGCGGGCGCACCGAGCAGGCCGCCATGCGGCTGCTGCCCGACCTGCCGGAGGTGTGCTTCGTCGAGGTGGGCGACTTCACCGGAGCCGCGCTGCGCGAGGCGCAGGGCAAGGGACTGAGCGACGTCGTCTTCGTCGGCATGGCCGGCAAGCTGACCAAGCTCGCCAGCGGCGTGCTCATGACGCACTACACCCGAAGCCGGGTCGACCTGTCGGTGCTCGCCGACATCACCGCGCAGGTCGAGCCGTCGCTCGTCGAGCAGGTCGCCGCCGCGAACACCGCCCGGCACGCCTACGAGATCTGGGACGCCGCCGGCATGCTGCGCCCGTGCGGCGACCGGCTGTGCGCGCGCGTCGCCGAGGTGCTCACCCGCTTCGGCGGGCTGCCGTCGCGCGTCGCGATGGTCGACCCGGACGGCGCGCGCGTCGTCGCGGCGACGGAGCCGACCTGGGTCTCGCGGTGATCACTGTCGTGGGGCTCGACGGCTCGCCGCTGTCGCCGGACGCGCAGGCGCGGCTGGCGGCGGCGTCGCTGGTGATGGGCGGCCGTCGCCACCTTCGGGAGGCGCTGCTGCCCGACGGCGTGCCGACGGTCGCGCTGCGCGACGACCCCGAGGAGGCGGTCCGCGCCGTCGTCGAGGCCGACGGCGACGTCGTCGTGCTGGCCTCCGGGGACCCCGGCTTCTTCGGCGTCGTGCGGCTGCTGCGCGAGCGGGTGCCCGCCCCGGAGCTCGAGGTGCTCCCGGGCGTCTCGAGCGTCGCGCTGGCGTTCGCGCGGCTGGGCCTGCCGTGGGACGACGCCGTCGTCGTGTCGGCGCACGGCCGGTCGCTGCGGCCGGCCGTCGCGGCCTGCCGGGCGCACCCCAAGGTCGCCGTGCTGACCTCGCCGGGCGCCGGTCCCGCGGAGCTCGCGGCGGCGCTCGGTGAGCTGGACCGACGCGTCGTCGTCGCCGAGCGGATGGGCCTCGACGGCGAGCGCCTGACCGCGCTCTCGCCGGCCGAGGCCGCCGCCCGCGACGACTGGGACCCGCTCAACGTCGTCGTCGTCCTCGACGAGGCGCGCGCCGTCGCCGCGGACAAGGGCTGGCTCGCCGGCCGCGGCGCGCCGTCCGGCTGGGGGTTGCCGGAGTCGGCGTTCGAGCACCGGGACGGCATGGTGACCAAGGCCGAGGTGCGGGCGCACGTGCTCGCCCGGCTCGGCCCGCGCCTCGGCGACCTGGTGTGGGACGTCGGTGCCGGCAGCGGCTCCGTCGCCGTCGAGTGCGCGCGGCTCGGCGCGGCCGTCGTCGCCGTCGAGCGCGGCGACGTCACGCACCTGCGCGCGAACGCCAAGGCCTTCGGCGTCGACCTCGAGATCGTGCAGGGCGAGGCACCGGCGGTGCTCGCGCCGCTGCCGGACCCGGACGCGGTGTTCGTCGGCGGCGGCGGCGTCGACGTCGTGAGCGCGGTCGTCGCTCGCTGCCCGCAGCGCGTCGTGGTCGCGCTCGCGACGCTCGAGCGGGTCGGGCCGGTGCTCGAGGCGCTGGACGGCTACGACACCGAGGCGGTGCTGCTGCAGGCGCAGCGCGTCGAGGTGCTGGGCGACGGTCACCGGCTGCTGCCGACCAACCCCGTCTTCGTCGTCTCCGGAGCGCGCAGGTGATCGGGCTCGTGGTGACGACCGCGGCGGGCCGACGGGCGACAGAGCGGCTCACCGGCGCGCTCGGTGACACGCGCAGCTACGAGGTCGGCGACATCGCGACGGCGTGGCGGGAGTGCGACGCGCTCGTCTGCTTCCTCGCCACCGGCGCGACCGTGCGGCTGCTCGCATCGCACCTCGGCGACAAGCGCACCGACCCCGGCGTGGTGTGCGTCGACGAGGCGCAGCGGTTCGCCGTCGCGCTGCTCGGCGGGCACGGCGGCGGCGCGAACGACCTCGCCCGTGCGGTCGCCGACGCGCTCGGCGCCGAGCCGGTCGTGACGACGGCGACGGACGCGGCCGGCGTGCCGGGGCTCGACACGCTCGGCTGGCCGGTGGAGGGCGCCGTCTCCGCGGTGTCGCGCGCGCTGCTCGACGGCGCGCCGGTGCGGCTCGACGCCGACGTCCCCTGGCCGCTGCCGCCGCTGCCGGTCGGGACCGGCGGCGACCACGTGCTGCGCGTGACCGACCGGCTCGTCGACGCCGACGACCGCACCGCCGTGCTGCGCCCGCCGTCGCTGGTGCTGGGGGTCGGTGCGTCGCGTGGCGTCGCGGCGCCGGAGGTCGAGCACCTCGTCGCGTCGGTGCTGCGGTCGGCGGGGCTGTCGCCGGCGTCGGTCGCCGCCGTCGCGACCGTCGACGCCAAGGCCGAGGAGGCCGGGCTCGTCGAGCTCTGCGCACGTCGCGGCTGGCCGCTCGTCACCTACCCGGCCGCGCGGCTCGCCGAGGTCGACGTGCCCAACCCGAGCGACGAGCCGGCCAAGGTGCTCGGCACGCCGAGCGTCGCCGAGGCCGCCGCGCTGCTGCACAGCGCCGGGGAGCTCGTCGTCCAGAAGCGCAAGAGCGCGATGGCGACCGTCGCGGTCGCGCGACGGCCACCGCGCGGCCGTCTCGCGCTCGTCGGTCTCGGACCGGGCGCACGCGACCTGCTGACGCCGCGCGCGACCGCCGAGCTGCGGCGCGCGTCGGTGTGGATCGGGCTCGACCAGTACGTCGATCAGGTGCGCGACCTCGCGCGGCCCGGCACGCGCATCGTCGAGAGCGGTCTCGGCCAGGAGGAGGAGCGCGCGCACACCGCCGTCGCCGAGGCACGGGCCGGTCGCGCCGTCGCCCTGCTCGGCTCGGGCGACGCGGGTGTGTACGCGATGGCCAGCCCGGCGCTGGAGGTGGCCGGCGACGACATCGACGTCGTCGGCGTCCCGGGCGTGACCGCAGCGCTCGCCGCGAGCAACCTGCTCGGCGCGCCGCTGGGCCACGACCACGCCAGCATCAGCCTGTCGGACCTGCACACGCCGTGGCCGGCGATCGAGGCCCGCATCCGCGCCGTCGCCGAGGCGGACCTGGTCGTCACCTTCTACAACCCGCGCAGCCGCGGGCGCGACTGGCAGCTGCCGAAGGCGGTGTCGATGCTGCTCGAGCACCGGCCCCCGGGCACGCCGGTCGGTGTCGTCACCGACGCCAGCCGGCCGGGGGAGCGGGTGCTGCTGACGACGCTCGGCGAGCTCGAGCCCGAGCAGGTGACGATGCTGTCGTGCGTGGTGGTCGGCTCGTCGCAGACGCGCGTCGTCGCGGGCCGCATGGTCACGCCCCGGGGGTACCGGTGGATGGGCTGACGGGCGCGCTGACGGTGCTGGACAGCTGCACGGCGTGCGGCGCGTGCCTGCTGACCTGCCCGGAGCACGCGCTGGTGCCGACCGTGCCGCTGCAGGTCCGCGCCGACCGCTGCACGCTGTGCGGCGAGTGCATCGAGATCTGCCCGGCCGACGCCCTCACCTTCGCCGACCGCGGAGCTCCCGCCGGCATCGTGCGAGGGCGGCGACACCTCCGTGACCGGCGGGGAGGTGACGGGCGATGAGCGGGCCACTCGCGCCCGGGACGGTCGCGCTCGTCGGGGCCGGTCCCGGCGACCCCGGACTGCTGACGCTGCGCGCCGCCGAGCTGCTCGCGCAGGCCGACGTCGTGCTCGCCGACCGGCTGGTCAGCAAGCAGGTGCTCGAGCACGTGCGCGCCGAGGCGGTCGTCGTCGACGTCGGCAAGACGAGCTGGACGGGCACGGCACCGCGGCAGGACGACATCAACGCCCAGCTGGTCGCGCACGCGCGCGCCGGCAAGCGCGTCGTGCGGCTCAAGGGCGGCGACCCGTTCGTGTTCGGCCGCGGCTCGGAGGAGGCGCAGGCGCTCGTCGAGGCCGGTATCGCGTTCGAGGTCGTCCCCGGCGTCACCAGTGCCGTGGCGGTGCCGGCGTACGCGGGCATCCCGGTGACGGCACGCGGCTGGACGCAGGACGTCTGCGTCGTCACCGGGCACCTCGACCCCGACGACCCTGGCAGCCGGGTGCGGTGGCAGGCGCTCGCGGCAGGTCCCGGGACCCTCGTCATCCTCATGGGGCAGGACCGGCTGCCGCTGCTCACCACCGGGCTGATCCGGCACGGCCGGCCCGCCGACACCCCGGCCGCCTGCATCGAGCAGGGCACGACGCCGTCGCAGCGCGTCGTCGTCAGCACGCTCGAGCACCTGGCCCGCGACGTCGCGGCAGCCGGCCTGCGGGCACCGGTCACCACCGTCGTGGGCGACGTCGTCCGCCTGCGCGAGCAGCTGCGCTGGTACGAGGAGCACGCATGAGAGCCGGTCCGGTCCACCCCATCGAGCAGGAGTCCTTCTCGATCCTGCGCTCGCGGATCGACCTGTCGCACCTGCCGCCGCTGACCCGCGCCGTCGTCGAACGGGTCGTGCACGCCAGCGCCGACCTCGGCTACGTCGACGACCTCGTCACCGACGAGGCGTCCCTCGAGCGGGCGCACGCAGCACTGCACGCCGGTGCGCCGGTGGTCGCCGACGTCGAGATGGTCGCGGCCGGCATCACCGCCCGCGACGTCGTCTGCCGGGTCAAGCAGGCGACGGCGCACGACGGGCTGACCCGCAGCGCCGCCGCGGTGCGGCTGGCGCTGGCGGAGGTGGGTCAGGGCGCGGTGTGGGTCGTCGGGTGCGCACCGACCGCGCTGTTCGAGCTGCTCCGGCTCGACGCTGCGCCGGCGCTCGTCGTCGGCCTGCCGGTCGGCTTCGTCGGGGCGGCCGAGAGCAAGGCCGAGCTGCGCGACAGCGGACTGCCCGCGGTGAGCAACGTCAGCGAGAAGGGCGGCTCCGCCGTCGCGGCGGCAGCGCTCAACGCGCTGCTGTACACGTCGTGAACCCGCTGCTGGTCGTCGGCCACGGCACGACCGCCCCTGCCGGCGTCGCGCAGTTCGGCGAGCTCGTCGACCTCGTGCGTGCCGAGGCGTCGACCGACGTGGAAGGCGGCTTCCTCGAGCTGGCTCCGCCGCCGATCCAGGACGCCGTGGCGCGACTCGCCGGCCCCGGGCACCGCACGGTCGACGTCGTGCCGCTGGTGCTCGTCGCGGCCGGTCACAGCAAGGGCGACGTGCCTGCGGCGCTCAAGCGCGAGGAGCTCCGGCACCCCGGCTTGTCCTTCCGGTACGCCAGACCGCTCGGTCCGCACCCGGCACTGCTCGACGTGGCGGCGCAGCGGCTGGCCGACGTCGTCGCACCGGGCGAGTGGGCCGACACCGCGGTCGTGCTCGTCGGTCGCGGCGCGACCGACCCGGATGCGAACGCCGAGGTCGCGAAGACGGCGCGGCTGCTGCAGGAGGGTCGCGGCATCGGCACCGTGGAGACGTGCTTCGTCTCGCTCGCCGAGCCGTCGGTGACGGCGGGGCTCGAGCGCGCGCGCCGGCTCGGGTACGACCGCATCGCCGTCGTCCCGTGGTTCCTGTTCGCCGGCGTGCTGCCGGACCGCATCGCCGCCCAGACCGCGTCCTGGGCGGAGGAGCACCCCGGTCTCGACGTGCGGCTGGCCGGCCTGCTCGGGCCGACGCCCGCGCTCGCCGGAGTGGTGCACGAGCGCTGGCACGAGCTCGACGGCGGCGACCTGCGGATGAACTGCGACACCTGCGTCTACCGGATCGCGCTGCCCGGGTACGAGGCCAAGGTCGGCGCGCCGCAGACGCCGCACGACCACCCGGACGACCCGGCCCACGCCCACGCGCACGCGCACGGGCACAGTCATGGGCACGACCACCACCACGTGGCCACGTGACCGACCTGCGCCACCACGGCGACGCCGAGCTCGCGCCGGGGCTGCTGGACCTGGCCGTGAACGTGCGCGCCGACGGACCGCCGCCGTGGCTGCAGGGTCGGCTGCAGCGGGCGCTCGGTCGGCTCGGCGCCTATCCCGACCAGAGCGCTGCCGTGCGCGCTGTCACGGCCCGGCACGGCCGTGCTGCCGACG
>DATMJH010000345.1:0-10906 GCA_035554015.1 Mycobacteriales bacterium | reverse complement strand
AAGCAGAAGGTCGACCCGGCCGAGGGCCAGAAGCTGCTCGACGGCATCGACGAGATCGCGACGATCTTCTGGGAGACCAAGGGCAAGGAGTACGTCGTCCCGCAGTCGGCCGACCAGGCCTGACCCGCACGTCCCGACGGCCCGGTCCTGTCGGCCGGGCCGTCGTGCTGCCGGCAGGCCCGAGGAGCTCCGCATGATCCGCACCGCCGAGCCGGCCGACGTCCCGGTGCTGCTCGCGCTGGTCCGCGAGCTGGCGGCCTACGAGCGCGAGCCGGACGCCGTCGTCGCCACCGAGCAGCTGCTGCAGGAGGCGCTGTTCGGCGCCCACCCCGTCGCGTCGTGCCACGTGGCCCTCGACGAGCACGGGGAGGTCGCGGGGTTCGCGCTCTGGTACGTCACGTTCTCGACGTGGACCGGCCGTCCCGGGCTGTGGCTCGAGGACCTGTTCGTGCGGCCCGCCGCCCGCCGGCTGGGTCTCGGCCGGCAGCTGCTGCAGGCGCTCGCCGCGGTGTGCGTCGAGCGCGGCTACCCGCGCTTCGAGTGGTGGGTCCTCGACTGGAACGAGCCGGCGCACGCCTTCTACCGCTCCCTCGGCGCCCGCGCCGAGGACGAGTGGACGACCTGGCGTCTCGACGGCGCCGCGCTGGCCGGGCTGGCCGACGGGCGCTGATGCCGGGTCGGTCGTGCGCCGGCGCCCGGGCGTCGCGTCGGCCACGGCGGACGGCGCACGTAGTATCCGCCGGGTCCGAGTCCCGCCGTCCGCCGGCGGGGGGAGAGCGGGCGGTCCAGCGACACGACCCCGGCGCACACCGGGACCCGGAGGGGGCATGACCGAGCAGACAGCCGGCCGCGCGAGCGCCGAGCGCGGCGGGGACGGCCCGCTGGGCGAGGGCGGTCGCGACGTGGTGGTGCTCCGCCTGCCGGCGGCCGGCGCCTACCTGTCGGTGCTGCGGACGGCCACCGCGAGCCTGGCCTCGCGGCTGGACTTCACGATCGACGACATCGAGGACCTGCGCATCGCCGTCGACGAGGCCTGCGCGATGCTGCTGCCGCAGGCGGTGGCCGGCGCCGACCTGGAGTGCCGGTTCGAGCTCACCGAGGAGGCCATCGACGTCCGGGTGGGCGTCCTCACCGTCGACGGCCAGGAGCCCTCGCGCGACACCTTCGCCTGGACCGTCCTCACCGCGCTCGCCGGCGAGGTCGACAGCAGCGTCGACGCCGACGACCGGGTCGTGCTCACGCTGCACAAGCGCCGTGCGGACGGGATCGGCTCGCCGTGACCTCGGGTCCCGGCACCGAGCGCTCCGACGTCGACGTCGACGACCGCGCCACCGCTCCCGCGCAGACGGCGGCACCCGACGCCGAGCAGGTGCCGGCCGGCGCGGCGGCCTCCGGCGCGGTCGATCCCGACGTGGCGCCGCCGGACGACGAGGCGCTGGGCCGCGCCGAGCGCGCGGCCGCCGATCGTGCTCGCGCTCGTGAGCTGTTCGTCGAGCTGGCGGGGCTGTCCGAGGACGACCCGCGCCGGGCACGGCTGCGCGACGAGCTCGTCGAGGTGCACCTGCCGCTGGTCGAGTACCTGGCCCGCCGCTTCCGCAACCGCGGTGAGCCGCTCGACGACCTGGTGCAGGTCGCCACGATCGGGCTCATCAAGTCGGTGGACCGCTTCGACCTCGAGCGCGGCGTGGAGTTCAGCACCTACGCGACGCCGACCATCGTCGGGGAGATCAAGCGGCACTTCCGGGACAAGGGCTGGGCGATCCGCGTGCCGCGGCGGCTGCAGGAGCTCAAGCTCAGCCTCACCAAGGCCACCAGCGAGCTGTCGCAGAAGAACGGCCGCTCCCCCACGGTGGCCGAGCTCGCGGCGCACCTGGGCCTGAGCGAGGAGGAGATCCTCGAGGGGCTGGAGTCCGCCAACGCCTACTCCGCCGTCTCCCTGGACGCCCCGGACGGCGGCGACGACGACAGCCCGGCCGTCGCCGACTCGCTCGGCATGGTCGACGACGCGCTCGAGGGCGTGGAGTACCGCGAGTCGCTCAAGCCGCTGCTCGAGAAGCTGCCCGCGCGCGAGAAGAAGATCCTCATGCTGCGCTTCTTCGGCGGCATGACGCAGTCACAGATCGCCGGCGAGCTCGGCATCAGCCAGATGCACGTGTCCCGGCTGCTGGCCCGCACCCTCGCGCAGCTGCGCGAGGGCCTGCTCGTCGACGAGTAGGCGCCGGCCTCAGTCGGGCGGGCCGAACACCCGCCGGGCCTCCGGCGTGGCCAGGAGGTACAGCGCCGCGGCGGCGACGACGAGCACGACCACCGAGGCGGCCGGGAGCGTCTGCAGCAGGCTGAGCGCCGTCAACGCCGCCAGCAGCTGGACGGCCACCGCCGGTGCGTACGCGCGGCGGTGGTGCCGCACGAGCCCGCGAGCCACCAGGAGCAGCAGGGCGGCGCCTCCTGCCATCAGCAGCGCCCCGACGACGGCGCCGGCCCTGCTCTCGGCGTCGGAGGTCACGCCGGCGACCAGGTAGACGACGGCCAGCACCGCCAGGGCCGCCGCTTCGAGGGCGACAAGGGCCGCGGCGCGCACCAGGGACGACGACAGCTGCACGCGCGCGACCCTACGAGTGACCCGGCTGTGGCGCCCGTCACCTCTAGTCTGGAACGATGCGCGCGTTGCTGGTCGTGAACCCCAAGGCCACCACCTTCAGCTCGCGCGTGCGCGACGTCCTCGCCCATGCGCTGGCCAGCGAGACCCGTCTCGAGCTCGTCGAGACCAAGGCTCGGTCGCACGCCGTCGAGCTGGCCACGGCCGCCTGCGCCGACAGCGTCGACCTGGTGGTCGCCCTGGGCGGCGACGGCACCGTCAACGAGGTCGTCAACGGCCTCATGTCGGCGCCCGCCCAGGCACGTCCGACGCTGGCCGTGGT
The DNA here is from genome assembly GCA_035554015.1 of Mycobacteriales bacterium. Classification (GTDB taxonomy): domain Bacteria; phylum Actinomycetota; class Actinomycetes; order Mycobacteriales; family SCTD01; genus DATLGD01. The sequence continues at coordinate 7,988 of DATMJH010000345.1, read as the reverse complement.
GCCCGGCGGCAGCGCCAACGTGTTCGCCCGGGCGCTCGGCTTCGCCGACGACCCGGTCGAGGCCACCGGGCAGCTGCTCGACGCGCTGCAGGACGGCCGGCGTCGCGAGATCGGCCTCGGGCTGGCCGAGTACGGCACCGGCGGGGGGCCGCTCACCTCGCGCTGGTTCACGTTCTGCGCCGGCCTCGGCCTCGACGCCGAGGTCGTGCGCGCCGTCGAGCGCAAGCGCGCCTCGGGCCGGCGGGCGACACCGGCGCTGTACGCGCGCACCGGCGTCACCCGCTTCTTCGCCAGCGGCGACCGGCGCGACGTCCCGATGCTGCTGCACGGGCCCGCCGACTGGGCGGGCGCAGACCCGCAGCCGCTCGGCCTCGCGCTGGTGTGCAACAGCAACCCGTGGACCTACCTGGGGCCCCGCCCCGTGCAGCCGTGCCCGCAGGCGTCGTTCGAGACCGGGCTCGACCTGTTCGGCCTGTCGTCGCTGCCGACCGTCGCGACGCTGCGGCACCTGCGGCAGATCCTGTCGCCGCGGCCGCGGCCGCGCGGGCGCCGCGTCGTCGCGCTGCACGACGTGCCGCTCCTGACCCTGACCGCCGACCGGCCGCTCGCCATCCAGGTGGACGGCGACGACCTCGGCAACGCCGACGTGGTGCGGTTCCGCGCCGAGCCCTCGGCGCTGTCGGTCGTCGTCTGACGCCGACCGGGGACCGGCGGCGAGGTTTCGGCACCGGGGCCGTTTGGCCCGGTCAGGTCCGGGAAGGCGCGGCGCTGTGCCCCGCATCCGGCCCACCGGCCGGGAGGGGCACCGGCGACCGGGACCGGTCCAGCGTGACGAAGGGAACACCCTTCGCACCGGCGACGCGGGTCGTCTCGCTTGCCACTGTTGCACTGACGGTGCAAGGGTGGTCGCCGGCACGAACCCACCGCACTGCCGCGGCGGGAACGGCGGTCCACGTGCGAGGGCGCGGGGCCGGACGCGAGGAGCTTGCATGGACTGGCGCCACAGCGCGCTCTGCCGTGACGAGGACCCGGAGCTGTTCTTCCCTATCGGGACGACCGGTCCGGCTGCCGTCCAGGTCGAGGAGGCCAAGGTCGTCTGCCGCCGCTGCACCGTCGTCGAGGACTGCCTGAGCTGGGCGCTCGACACCGGTCAGGAGTCCGGCGTCTGGGGCGGTACCAGCGAGGACGAGCGGCGCGCGCTGCGCCGCCGCGCCGTGCGCGCCGTGCCCACCGCCTGAGCGCTCGCGTGCCAGGGCGGGGGGGCCGTCCGCCGGCGAGCGCCCGCGAGCACTGGACCCGCCCACCGGTCGTCCCGCGCGAGGCCCCGCCCGCCTGGCGCGCCGCCTGGCGCTACCGGCTGGTCGCCCTGCTGCTGCTGGTGCTCGTCGTGGCCGGCGTGGTGCAGCTGTTCCGGGTGATGTCCGGCGCCACCGGGCAGGACCCGGGCATCGGCGCCCTGCCCGGCACCGCTCCGCCATCGGTGGCGGCCGGGTTGGTGCGGGCGGCAGAGGGGCGCCAGGAGCCAGGACGACGTCCGTAGGACGACAGGTTCACCGTGGGCACCCGCATCGCGCTGCTGCCGCCCCAGCCGCCCGTCTCAGCGGCCGGCACCGCCGTCGCCGGGTGGGCTCAGCGGAAGGGTCACCCGAGCGCGGGTTCCTGAGCCCGCCGGCTCGACCTGGAGCACCCCTCGCAGCTCCCCCTCGACGAGGGTGCGCACGATCTGCAGGCCGAGCCGCGTGGAGCGGTCGAGGCTGAAGCCCGGTGGCAGGCCGCGGCCGTCGTCGACCACCGACACCGCCAGCGCGTCGCCGGTGCGGTCGAACGCCACCTCCACGCCCCCCTGGGCGCCGTCCGGGAAGCCGTGCTCGACGGCGTTCTGGACCAGCTCGGTGAGCACCATGGCGAGCGCCGTGGCGACGTCGGCCGGCAGCCGGCCCGGCGACCCCGTCCGGCGCACGGTCACGGCGCGCTCCGGCGCGGCGACCTCGGCGCACATCGCCAGGACCTGGTCGGCGACGCCGTCGAACGGCACGCTCTCGTCGACGGCCTGCGAGAGCCGCTCGTGCACGACGGCGATCGACGCCACCCGCCGCACCGACTCCTCCAGCGCCGCGCGCGCCTCCGGCGAGTCGAGCCGACGGGCCTGCAGCCGCAGCAGCGCGGCGACGGTCTGCAGGTTGTTCTTCACCCGGTGGTGGATCTCGCGGATGGTGGCGTCCTTGCCGAGGATCTGCCGCTCCCGCCGGCGCAGCTCGGTGACGTCGCGCACCAGCACGAGCACCCCGCGCGGCTCCCCTGCGGTGGTGAGCGGCAGCGCGCGCAGCAGCACCGTGGCGCCCTGCGCCTCGACCTCGGACTCCCTCGGCTCCCGGAAGCGCAGCGCCGCGGCGAGCGCCGCCGACCCGCGCGGCTCGTCGAGCACCCCCGGCGCCGCCGTGAGCGCCGCGATGGTCGCGCCGAGGTGGACGCCGAGCAGGTCGCCGGTCACGCCGAGCCGGCGGAAGGCGGACAGCGCGTTCGGGCTGGCGTAGACCACGTGGCCGGTGCGGTCGAGACGGAGCAGCCCGTCGCCGACCCGGGGGGCGTGCTCGGGGTCCGGCCGGCTGTCGTCGGGTGAGCCGGGGAACGGGAAGCCGCCCTCGGCCACCATCTGCAGCAGCTCGCCAGCCGTCGTGAGGTACGTCAGCTCCAGCTGGCTGGGCACGCGCGAGGCCGCCGGGTCGGTCTCGCGCGTGAGCACCGCGACGACGTGCCCGTCGCCCCGGCCGCCGCGGCGGACCGGCACGGCCTCCATCCGTACCTGACTGCGACCCCGCTCACCGTCGCGCACGATGGAGCCGGTGGCCCAGGCCCGCTCGACGCGGGCGACGTCGGCACCTGCGGCCTCGGAGCCGACCAGGTCGTCGGCGTGGACGGTGGGTCCCGTCGTCGGGCGCATGTGCGCGACGGCCAGCCAGCTGCCGTCCCTCGTCCGCACCCGCAGCACGAGGTCGGCGAAGGACAGGTCGGCCACGAGCTGCCACTCGGCCACCAGCCGGTGCAGCCAGTCGAGATCGTCCGGGCCCAGGTCGGTGCGGCTGCGCGCGAGGTCGCCCAGGGTCGACACGCGCCCGACCCTAGTCAGCGGGCCGGCGGGGTCCGGTCAGGCGGCGACGAGCGGGCTGACGCGCTGCGCCAGCCAGGACAGGCCGTCAGGATCGAAGCGCAGGTCGCGCCAGCCGTCGAGGAGGGCGTCGACATCCGGCTCGCGCTCCAGCAGGGCGAGCACCCGCACGTCGGTGCACGACCCGTCGTACCCGTCGGCACGGCACAGGTAGAGCTCACCGGTGTCGCGCAGCCACGACAGCCGCCAGGCGTCGTTGGAGCCGGCGATCCGCCAGGTGGCGCCGTAGTCGACCTCGGAGGAGGTACGGCGACGGGGGTCGGCTGCGCAGAACTCGTCCTCGTCCGCCCAGGTCGAGAGAGCGTGCACGCGGGCCTCCTGCTGTCGTCGGGGTCGCCGGCGTCAGGTACGACGCGGCACCGGGGCACGAGGTTGCCTGGCCGAGCCGTCCGGCTGATGTCGGCGGGGAGAAGAGTTCGTGACGGTCGCCGCTGGCAGACTCCCCCCGTGCCCGAACCGCTGCGCCGCAGGTGCTTCGGTGACGGCGACCCGGCCTACGAGCGCTACCACGACGACGAGTGGGGGCGGCCCCGCACGGACGAGCGGGCGCTGTTCGAGAAGGTCTGCCTCGAGGGGTTCCAGGCAGGTCTGTCCTGGATCGTGGTCCTGCGCAAGCGGGCCGCGCTGCGCGAGGCCTTCGCCGCCTTCGATCCCGACGCCGTCGCCGAGCTCGACGTCTCCCCGCTGCTCGCCGACCGGCGGCTGATCCGCTCGGAGCGCAAGCTGCGGGCGTGCGTGACGAACGCCCGCGCGACCCAGCGACTGCGGGACGACGGTGGGCTGCCGGCGCTGCTGTGGGCGGCGGCGCAGGTGCCCAGCCCCGCGTACGCGAGCTGGACCGACGTGCCGGCGGCGACGGCCACCAGCGCGGCCGTCGCGCGCGAGCTCAAGCGCCGGGGCTTCACCTTCGTGGGGCCGACGACGGTGTACTCGCTCATGCAGGCCTGCGGGCTCGTCGGCGACCACCTGACCGGGTGCCCGCAGCGGCCGCGCGCCGAGGCCGAGCGGCGCGCCGTCGTCCGGCCGGGCCGGAGCCGGGCCGGTGGAGGGGGCTAGAACACGCCCAGCAGCAGCAGGAGCACCGCCGTCACGGCGAGCGAGAGCAGGAGGCTCGGCAGGCAGCCCAGCCGGTTGCTGAAGAAGAAGAACACGACCGCGGTCTGCCCGCCCTCGCCCGGTTCACCGGCGTGAGGTCGCGCACACCTGCCGTGCCGGCCGCGCCCGGCAGGGTGGCTACGCGACCAGGCCGAGCCGGCGCAGCTCGACGGTGAGGTCGTGCGGGCTCGTGCTCGCGGCCATGGCGGCCTCGAGCGTGATGACGCCGTCGCGGATGAAGGACACCAGGTGCTGGTCGAAGGTCTGCATCCCGTAGTAGGCACCCTCGGCGATCAGCTGCGGGATGGTGCTCGTCTTGTCCGGGTCGGCGATCGCGTCGGCGATGCGGCCGGTGCCCACCGCGATCTCCATGACGACGCAGCGGCCCTCGCCGTCGGCCCGGGGGACGAGGCGCTGGCAGATGATGCCCTTCAGCGCCCCGGCGAGCGCCAGCCGCACCTGCTTCTGCTCGTGCGGCGGGAAGAAGTCGATGACGCGGTTGATCGTCTCCGCGGCGTCGGTGGTGTGCAGCGTCGACATGACGAAGTGGCCGGTCTCGGCGGCCGCGAGGCCCGCCTTCACCGTCTCGTGGTCGCGCATCTCGCCCACGAGGATCACGTCGGGGTCCTGCCGCATGGCGGCGCGCATCGCGGTCGGGAAGTCCTCGGTGTCGACCCGGACCTCGCGCTGGTTGACCATCGCCAGCTTGTCGAAGTGCAGCACCTCGATCGGGTCCTCGATCGTGACGACGTGCACCTCCTTGTTGCTGTTGATGTGGTCGATCATCCCGGCGAGAGTGGTCGTCTTCCCCGAGCCCGTCGGGCCGGTGACGAGCACCAGGCCGCGCGGCTCCATCGCCAGCGACGCCAGCACCGGCGGCAGGCCGAGGTCGGTGAGCGGGATGGCGCCGACGCTCACGCGGCGGAAGACCAGGCCGCACGAGCCGCGCGAGCGGAAGGCGTTCACGCGGAACCGGCCGACACCGGACAGCGAGTAGGCGAAGTCGGCCTCGTTGGTCTTGTCGAACTCCTCGCGCAGGTCGTCCCGCAGCACCTCGCGCACCATCGTGTCGGTGTCGGCGGCGGTGAGGTCCCGCGTCTGGAGCTTGCGCAGCTTGCCGTCGATGCGCACGCGTGGGGGCGAGCCCACCTTGCAGTGCAGGTCGGAGCCGCCGGTCTCCACGAGGGCTCGCAGGAAGGGCTCGATCGAGGTCGTCACGCGTCCGTCATCGGCGCGAGGGGGCGCGGGCTTGACTGACCCGGCCGGGGGATCTGCACCGGTGCCGACCTCACGAGACTCCGGGGGGAGCGGCCGCGTGATCTCTCCTCCCCCGGACTCTCGCGCCGGGACTGGCAGACGCAGGCCGCCGCCTCGCGACAGGACGGGGGAAGCGGACGGATGATCTCTCCTGCCCCGGAGTGTCAGGACCGTTCAGGCGGCGGCGGTCCCCAGCGGCCAGGTGAGCGGGGCCCGCCGCCGCACCGGACGCTGCTCGAACCGCACGCCCGGGACGGCCGGGTACCGCGATGCGAGCCAGATGTGCTGACGGACCCGCTCGCAGAGTTCCCCGGGTCGGTGGAACGCCTCGGCCCATCCGTTCCGGGCGACCTCCAGCGCCACGGCCCGCAGCCCCATCTCGCGCTGCTTCTCCTTCACCAGCGCGTCCTGCGCCCAGGCGGGGACGGGTGTCCCCTCGGCCATCCGGTACTTGGCCAGGCCGTCTGCCTCGACGACCGTCCGCTCCCGGACGAGCACGAAGTCGCAGCGGGCGAGCCAGTCCCCGCGCGGGCCGACGACGTCGACCTGCGTGAGCGGCGCCGGCAGGCCGCCGTCGGCGAACGCCACGCGGTCGAGTGACTCGAGCGGCGACTCCGCCCGTTCGTCCGCGAAGGCGACGACCCGAGCGGCCGCCTCGGCGCCCGGCCAGCCGGCGCACCGCCGCAGCTGCTCCTCGAGATCGGCGCGGGGCACCCCTGCGTGCAGCACGGCGTCCGCCACGACCACGGCTTCGCGGAAGGACGAGGTGCGCGCGATGTCGACGACGGTGCGCGCCGGCACCGTCACGAGGACGCCGCGGCAGCGGAAGACGTCGTCCGCGGCGAGCGCCGCGACGTGGATCCCGGGCTGGGAGGCGGTGTCCCGCGCTCCGCGGGGCGCCCGGACCAGCTGCGGCACGGCGGGCGACCGGCCCAACAGCGGCACACCGAGGACGAGGGCGGCGGACCGGCAGCACCCGGCGTGCGGGTCCTTGTGCAGCCGGGCGCGGGCGGCGACGGCGACGGCGTGCACCGCGCCGACGTCGTCCGAGACCGACGCCGCGTAGACACCGCGGGCCGGCGCCGTCCACGTGCCGCGGCGCAGCAGCGTGTCCACCTGCGCGCCGGTCAGGCCGCACGCCAGGGCCTGCCTTCGCGTCAGCACGCCGCCCTGCCGCTGCATGCAGGCCAGCGCACGTGCCACGGCCTGCTCGTCTCTCGCCACGGTCGCAGCATGGGCAAGCGCCCGGGGCGGCGCGTCGCGTCGTCCACAGGCTCACGAGACGCCGGGGGTCGCGGGCGGATGATGTCTCGTCCCCCGGGCTCTCGTGACAGCTGCCGCCGATGAGGGGGGCCCGGTCACGACAGACCGGGGGGAGCCGCCCGGTGATCTCTGCTACCGGCGCAGGGCGGCCATCCAGGCCTCGACGCCGTCCGGGTCGCGCGGGAGGGCGGCGGACAGGTTGCGGTGCCCGTCCGCGGTGATGACGACGTCGTCCTCGATGCGCACGCCGATGCCGCGCAGGTCCTCGGGCACGGTGAGGTCGTCCGGCTGGAAGTACAGGCCGGGCTCGACGGTGAGCACGTAGCCCTCCTGCAGCGTGCCGTGCCGGTACTGCTCGTCGCGGGCGTGCGCGCAGTCGTGCACGTCGATGCCGAGCATGTGGCTGACGCCGTGCAGGGTGTACCGCCGGTAGCGCTGGTCGTCCTCGGCGAGCGCCTCCTCGGCCGACTCGAGCACGCCGAGCCGCTCGAGCCCGTGCGCGAGCACCCGCATCGCCGCCTCGTGCGGGGCGAGGAAGTCGGCACCGGGGCGGCACTCGGCGAGCGCCGCCTCCTGCGCCTCGAAGACCAGGGCGTACACCTCGCGCTGCCGCGGCGTGAACGTTCCGCTGACCGGCAGGGTGCGCGTGACGTCCGCGGTGTAGAGCTCGTGCCCCTCGACGCCCATGTCGAGCAGCACGAGGTCGCCCTCGCGCACCGGGCCGTCGTTGTCGGTCCAGTGCAGCGTGCAGGCGTGCGCGCCCGCCGCGCAGATCGAGCCGTAGCCGACGTCGTTGCCCTCGACCCGCGCCCGCAGCCCGAACACCCCCTCGATCCAGCGCTCGCTGCTCGCGCGGGCGGCGTCGAGCGAGCGCACGACGTCCTCGAAGCCGGTGATGGTCGCGTCGACGGCGGCCTGCAGCTGTGCGATCTCGTGCTCGTCCTTCACCAGGCGCAGCTCGGACAGGAACGTGCAGAGCTCGCCGTCCTTGTCGCCGTCGGTGACGAACAGCTCCTCCACGCGTGCGTCGTAGCCCCGGACGACGCGAGCCTCGGTGCCCTTGAGCTGCTCGAGGTCCTCCAGCGGCCGGGCGTCGATCCCGAGCAGCGCGCTCTGCGCCGCCAGCGACGGGCGTGGCCCGACCCAGAGCTCGCCGTACACGCGGTCGGTGAAGAAGGCCGGCGTCGACCGGTCCATGGTCGGGGCC
>DATMJH010000344.1:0-2399 GCA_035554015.1 Mycobacteriales bacterium | reverse complement strand
TTCTGCGACAGCAACGTGCCAGCGGGGAACATGTGCCTCAGCATGTACCCCGCTGGCACGTTGCTGTCGCAGAACGCGTCGTGCGCCAGGTTCAGGATGACCGGGTCGTCGTCGGGGCCGACCACCACCAGCTCCTCGAGCCGCCGCTTGCCGAGGATCTCGGCCGGGTCCCAGGTGTCGCCACCGTCGAAGGACGTCCAGCCGACCAGCGTGCTGCCCGAGGCGCCGTCCGGCTTCTGACTGATCGTCGGGGAGCGGAACGACAGGGCGAGCAGCGTGTCGCCGATGCGCACGATCTTCGGTCCGTCGTTGTCGATGTTGTACTGCGGCCCGTCGCCGGTGTCGTAGGTCTTGTTCCACTCCAGCGTGGCGGTGGTGTCGCAGCCGGACGCGGCGCGCTCGAGGCGGCAGTACATCGTGGCGTCGGCGGCGTCGCCGCGGCCCTCGTTCCACACGATGTGCGCGGTGCCGGCCTCGTCGACGTACACGTCGGGGTGCTCACCGGTCGCCGACAGGGCCCGCGGCCGGCCGACCAGGGGCTTGACCTTCGGCGCGCGGCGCGGGCCCTCGTAGGAGCGGGGGTCGCGGTAGACCGGCGTCTCGGTGTCCGCGGCCGGTGTGCCGGCCGGCTCGGCGGCCGGCCGTGCGACGACCGGGGCGCTCGCATGGACCGCCGGCCGGGCGGGTGCGGCCGGCAGCAGGGAGATCAGGAGCGGCACGGCCCCGAGGAGCAGGGCCGCCGCGACGCGGCGCATGCCTCATCGTCGGCGCCCGGCAACGCCGCCGCAGGAGAACGCCGAGGTCTTTACCCGCGGGTCAGAGCTGACGGCCGGCGAACGCGGCGAGCCGCTCGTAGGGGCCCGCACCCTCGGGAGCGGTCTGCTCGGGGCCGAACGCGTCGCCGCGCATCTCCGGCTTCAGGTTCGCCTGCAGGAAGGACAGCCCGGTCTCGGCCACCTCGGGGTCGAGCCGCTCGAGCGGGAAGTCGATCGCGCGGGCCAGGTCCCAGGTGTGCACCGCGAGCTCGGCGATCACCATGCCGGTCGCCACCGGCGCGTCGTCGCCCCGCTCGTGCCAGGCATGCACCAGGTCGTCGGCGTGGACCCGGAACTCCGGGCCCCACGAGTGCGTGAGGTGGGGCGGCGCGGCGCCCCAGTCCGGCTGGCCGCCCTGGACCATCGTCAGGAAGTTGACCGGCGTCGCCATCAGGTGGTCGACGAGCGCGGAGACGTCCCAGTCGCCGCAGGGCGTGGGCCGGGTGAGGTCGTCGGCGTGCACGTGGTCGAGCACGTCGCCGGTCTGGTCGAGCGCGTGGACGAGGACCCTGGTCTGCTCAGCTGTCTGCGTCATGGCTCCCACAGTAGGAGCGAGGTCCGACGCCGACCAGGCACCGGCCGGCGGCCGTCAGTCGAACTTGAGCTCTCCGGTGCGGCTGCGCTTGAGTTCGTAGAAGTACGGGAACGACGCGACGGTCACGACGCCGTCCCACAGCCGGCCGGCGTCCTCGCCCCGCGGGATCTCCGACAGCACCGGCCCGAAGAACGCGACGCCGTTGACGGCGATGGTCGGCGTGCCGACCTCGTACCCGACCTGGTCCATGCCCTCGTGGTGGGACTTCTTGACCGCCTCGTCGAAGGACGGGTCGTCCATCGCGTCCACGAGGTCGGCGTCGAGCCGGGCCTCCTCGAGCGCGGCGGCGATCAGCTCGCGGCCGTGGTCGGCCTGTTCCTGGACCTTCAGGCCGAGGTTGTGGATGCGGGTGCCGAGCGCGGTGTAGAACGGCTCGAGCGCCGCCCGTCCGTGGCGCTGCTCCGCGGCCGCGGCGACCCGCACCGGTCCCCAGCCGGGCTTCAGCCACTCGCGGTAGTCGTCGGAGACGTCCTTGTCGCTGTTGAGGTAGGCGAGGCTCATCACGTGGAACGCGACCTCGACGTCGCGGACCTTCGCCACCTCGAGGATCCACCGGGACGTGATCCAGGCGAACGGGCAGAGCGGGTCGAACCAGAAGTCGGCGCGGCCGCTGGTGAGGTCACGGGTGTCCGGGGCTTGCTCGATCGTCTCGATGGCCATACCAGCGGCAACCGGTCGCCCCCGGCGGTCATTCCCGGCTCAGCGCGCCACGAGCACCGTGGTGACCGCCTTGGCCGGGAGCACGGGTCCGCGCCCGCCGTACGTCACGCGCACGGTGCGCTCGCCGGGCAGGAGGTCGCTGAGCACCGCGCGGGCGCGTCCGTCGACGAGCTCCACGAGGACCTCCTTGCCGCCGACGGGGTGCGGATCCGAGGGGCGTCCGAGCAGACGCTCACGCTGACCGACGAGCTCGTCGGCAAGGAGATCAGCGTGACCACGGTCGCCACCAAGGAGGGCTACGCCCGGGAGCCGGTCACCTCCGACGGCGT
>DATMJH010000343.1:0-9805 GCA_035554015.1 Mycobacteriales bacterium | reverse complement strand
ACCCTGGGGTGGGCATCCGGCCCACGCGGACGCCGAGCAGCCGCGCGACCTCCTGTCCGAACGCGGCGGCACGCATCTGCAGGCCCAGGTTGGTGAAGCGGAACAGCGCCAGCAGCAGGCCCATCGCGACGAGCACGGCCGCCACGCGGTACAGGTCGTTCGGCGTGATCGCGATCGACGTGTCCCCGACCGTGATGCCGCGGAGCGAGAACGGCGCTGCGAAGGACTCGAAGGTGTTGCCGAACAGGATCGCGGCCAGCGCGATGAACCCCACGAAGAGCCCCAGCGTGACGATGACAGCGTTGAGCTCGCTGCCGTGCTCGACCCGCCGGATGATCAGCCGCTCGACCAGCCCGCCGATGACGAAGCCGGACACCAGCGCCACCAGCAGCGCGATCCAGTACGAGTAGCCGCGCTGCGACATCTCGAGCGCGAGGTAGGTGCTGAACATCGCCATCGCGCCTTGCCCGAAGTTGATGATCCGCGTCGCGCGGAAGATCAGCACGAGCGTGAGCGCGAAGGCCGCGAAGACGGTCCCGAGCACGACCCCGCTCAGGGTCAGGTTCACGAACTGCTGCACGGTGCGGCTCCGTCGTCAGAGGTGGTGCCGGGGCGCGGGCTCATCAGAACCCCAGGTAGGCGTGGCGCAGCTGCTCGTCGGCGGCGAGGGTGGCGGCGTCGTCCGTCGCCACGACCTTGCCGAGGTTGAGCACCACGCCGGTGTCAGCGATGCCGAGGGCGGACTTGGCGTTCTGCTCGACGAGCAGGACGGCCAGCCCGGTGCTGTCGACGAGGTCGCGCACCAGGTGGAAGATCTGCGCGACGACCAGCGGCGCCAGACCGAGCGACGGCTCGTCGAGCAGCAGCACCTTCGGCTTGGACAGCAGCGCTCGCCCCACGACGAGCATCTGGCGCTCGCCGCCGGACAGGGTGTGCGCCGAGCGCTTGCGCCGGCTGTCGAGCGGCGGGAACAGCCGGTAGATCTCGTCGAGGTCGTCATCGGGGTTGCCGCCCTTGCGGAACATGCGGCCGAGCCGCAGGTTCTCCTCCACGGTGAGCTCGGCGATGACGCCCCGTCCCTCTGGGACGTGCGCCATGCCGCGGCGGACCATCGTCTCGACCGGCGCCTTGGTGATGTCGTCGTCGTCGAACAGCACCTGGCCGGCCGCCGGGCGCACCAGGCCCGAGACGGTGCGCAGCAACGTCGTCTTCCCGGCGCCGTTGGCTCCGAGAACTGCAGTGATCTTCCCCTTCGGAACCGACAGGCTGACGTCGTCGAGCGCCTTGACCGGGCCGTAGGTGGCGGTCAGGCCGCGGATGTCGAGCATCAGTGGCCCCCCTCGTCAGCACCGAGGTACGCCTCGAGCACAGCAGGGTCGTTGCGCACCTGGTCGGGTGTCCCGGTGGCGATCACCTTGCCGAAGTCGAGCACCGTGATGCGGTCACAGACCGACATCACCAGGTCCATGTGGTGCTCCACGAGCATCACCGCCATCTTCCCGGACAGGTGGCGGATCGTCTCGCCGAGCCCCTCCATGTCGTCGGCCCCGATGCCGCCGGCCGGCTCGTCCAGCATGAGCAGGTCGGGCTCGCCGACGAGCGCGCGGGCGAGCGCGACGCGCTTCTGCACCGGGTAGGGCAGCGAGCCGGGCAGCCGGCCGGCGTACTGCACGGCGTCGACGTCGGCCAGCGCGGCGAGCGCCCGCTCGCGCAGCGCCTGCTCGTCGTGGTCGCTGCCCGGCAGGCCGAGCAGCGCGGTCAGGAAGCCCGCCTTGGAGCGAGCCGTCGCGCCGGCCATGACGTTCTCGAGCACCGGCATGTGCGGGAACAGCCCGACGCCCTGCAGCGTGCGGGCGATGCCGAGCCCGGCCAGCTGGTGCGGGCGCAGAGCGTGCAGCGTCTCGCCACGCCAGCTCAGCGTCCCCGCGTCGGGTTCGAGGAACCCGCACACGACGTTGAACAGGGTCGTCTTGCCGGCGCCGTTCGGCCCGATGACGCCGAGCACCTCACCCGGGTCGACGTGCAGCGACACGTCGTCGAGCGCGGTGAGACCGCCGAAGCGCACGGTGATGCCGCTCGCCTCGAAGCGGCCGGGCCGCCGGCCGGCGGCCGCGTCCTGGGTCGCCGGCGCCGTCACGGCGCCGTCCCGGTGCGTCGCATCGCTCTCCTCGTCCGCCGGTCCGTCGTCCACCGTGCTCGGGGGCCGACGTGGTGCACACGCGCATGAAATCGCACGCCCCTCGACGACCAGGAAGTGCCCCCCGTCACACCCGACTGAAACCCGGACGAAGCCACCTCGTGCCGAAGACCAGCACCGAGGCGGTGCGGACGTCGGGGTCGGCGGCCTCGAGCCGCCAGGCATCGGCCCGCTGCCCGCGCTCCGCGGACGCGTCGTCGTGCGGCACGTCGGCGGGCTCTCCGGTCGGCCGGTCCAGCCGCACCTCGAGCCAGGAGTCCGCCAACCGGTCGACGATCCCGGCGCCCCACTCCACGACGGTGACGGCGTGCTCGAGCGCCGTGTCGAGGTCGAGGTCGTCGAGGTCGACCGACCGGCCGGCGTCCGCCGCGTCGCGCAACCGGTAGGCGTCGACGTGCACGAGCGGCACCGAGCCGTGCGGACCGGCGCGGTGCTCGCGCGCGAGGACGAACGTCGGGCTCGTGACGCGGCCCCGCACGCCGAGCCCCTCTGCCACCCCCTGCGTGAACGTCGTCTTGCCGGCGCCCAGGGGGCCGGAGAGCACCACGAGGTCACCCGGTGCCAGCGCGTGGGCGACCCGCCGGCCGAGCGCTCGCGTCGCACCGGCGTCGGGGAGCCGCACCGGCACGGCGCGCGCGTGCTCGGCCGCTCCGGCGGCGACCGGCCGGGTGCCGGGCAGCGCACCGGGGACGCGCAGGTCGAGCGCACCCGCCGCGCGGGCCCACTGCTCCGCCTCGCGCAGCCACCCCTCGACGTCGGGTCCCTCGAGGTCGACCACCTCGACCGACCACGGCGGCCGCGGGACGAGCAGGCCGGTCGTCCCGGCGTGGACCAGCCGGTGGACGCCGGTCATGCCGCCACCAGCTCCAGCGCGGCGGCGAGGTCCGCGCGGAGCAGCCGCCGAGGCTCCCCGCGCGGCCCGAACCGGATCGCGGCGCTGGGGTGGTAGGTCGGCAGCACCCGCACCGCGCCGTGCCGCAGGTCGACCTCGTGCACCCGCCCCCGCACCGCGCCGAGGGCGGTCGGGCCGAGGAACCACCGTGTCGCCGACAGCCCGAGGGCGACGACGAGCGAGGGCGCCGTGAGCGCCAGCTGCCGCTCGGTCCAGCCGCGACACCGTGCGGACTCGAGCGGCTTGGGCGGGCGGTTGCCAGGCGGCCGGCACTTCAGCGTGTTCAGCACGGCGACGTCGGCTCGCGAGCCGCCGGCCTCCTGCAGCAGCTGGTCGAGCAGCCGGCCGCTCGCGCCGACGAACGGGCGCCCGGTGCGATCCTCCTCGGCGCCCGGCGCCTCCCCGACCAGCAGCAGCCGCGCGCCGGGCGGGGTGTCGCCGACGACGACGCTCGAACGGGTCGCGACCAGCTCCGGGCACGCGGTGCACGACCCGGCTCGCAGCGCCAGCCCGGCCAGGTCCGGTGCGGTCGCGGTCAGCTCGTGCACGGCGTCAGCCACGGGGTCGGACCGCCTCACGCGCTGCGGTGCACCGGTCGCGCCGCGCGGCGCAGCAGCGCGCGCAGGTGGAGGGTGACCATCTCGGCGCGCTCGAGCTGCACCATGTGGCCGGCGCCCTCGAGCACGACGAGCTGCGCCGTCGGCAGCGCCTTCGCGATGACCTCGCTGTGGTCGGCCGGCGTGATGAGGTCCTTGCTGCCGACGAGCACCAGGGTGGCGACGTCGCGCAGCACGTCGAGCGCCGTCAGCTTGTCGTGCGCGGTGAAGGTGTCGTAGAACTCCGCGATCACGTCGATGCGCGTGTTCGCGGTCATCCGCTCGACGAACTCCACCAGCGCCGGGCTGACGTCGTCGTCGCCGAAGGCCTCGTGCCGCGCGATGAGGAACGCGAGGTCGGTGCCGAGCCGCCGGCCGCGCTCGAAGACGCCGGGACGCCGCTGCATGCCACGGGTCAGCCACGGCAGCACCCGCCGGGTGACCGGCGTCAGCGCCGCCGGCAGCCCGAAGCTGACCTCCGCGAGCCGGCCGGTCGACGTCCCGACGAGGGCGACGCCGACGACGCGGCTGCCGAACAGCTCGGGGTGCCGGTCGGCCAGCGCCATGACGGTCATGCCGCCCATGGAGTGGCCGACCAGGACGACCGGGCCGGCGGGCACGACCTCGCGCAGCACGGCGTGCAGGTCGCGCCCCAGCCAGTCGATGGTCGAGTGCTCCTTCGGGCTGCGGCCGCTGCGGCCGTGCGAGCGCTGGTCCCAGTACACGCAGCGCACCGAGGGGTCGGCGGCGAACGCCTTGCGCTGGTAGTGCCAGACCGCCAGCTCCTGGGTGTAGCCGTGGCAGAACACCACGGTGAGCGGCGCGTCGGCGGGGCCGTCCTCCTCCACGTGCAGCGGCACGCCGTCGTCGGCGAGCACGGCGCGGGTCCGGTCGGCCGGCAGCGCGAAGAACGGCTCGTCGGCCTCCGGGTCCGGGCGCAGCCGGGTGCGACCGACGACGTGGCGCTCGGCCGCCAGTCCCGCACCGGCGCCGACCGCGAGCGCGCCGACGACAGCTCCGGCCAGCCCGGCGGCGCGCCTGCGGCTCACCGGTGCTCCCGCGGCACCCGGGCGCCGATGCGCGTGACGATCTCGTAGGAGATGGTGCCGAGCACCTCGGCCCAGTCCTGCGCGGTCGGCTCGCCGTCGTTCCCCGGCCCGAACAGCACCACCTGGTCACCGGCGGCCACGGCGTCGTCCCCGACGTCGAGCACGAACTGGTCCATGCACACCGTGCCGGCGATGGTGCGGCGCCGGCCGCCGACCTGCACCTGGCCGAGGTTGGTGGCGCTGCGCGGGACGCCGTCGGCGTAGCCGAGCGGCACGAGCGCGACGGTCGTCTCGCGGTCGGTGGTGTAGCGGTGCAGGTAGCTCACGCCCGAGCCGGCCGGCACGCGCTTGGTCAGCGCCACGGTGCTCACGAGCGTCATCGCGGGTCGCAGCCCGAAGTCGGCGGCGCTGCCCTGGTCGGGCACCGGCGTCAGGCCGTAGACGGCGATGCCCGGGCGCACCAGGTCGTAGTGGGTGTGCGGCGCGGTGAGTGTCGCGGCGCTGTTGGCGAGGTGGCGGACGTCGGGCCGCAGCCCCGCGCCGGCGGCGACGTCGAGCGCCTCCGCGAAGTGCTTGGCCTGCAGCCCGTTCACCGGGTGGTCGGCGCCGCCGTCGGCGAAGGCGAAGTGGCTCCACAGGCCGACGACGCGCACGGCGCCCTCGGCCTCGGCCTGCGCCGCGGCCCGGCACAGCGCCGGCCAGTCGGCCGCCGTCGCACCGCCGCGGGACAGCCCGGTGTCGACCTTGAGGTGCAGCCGGGCGGTCCGGCCGGTCGACCGGGCGGCAGCGACCGCGGCGGCCAGCTGCTGCTCGCTGTAGGTGCCGAGGTCGACGTCGGCCGCGACGGCGCCCGCCAGGTCCTCGCCCGGCGTCGCCAGCCAGGCCAGCACCGGCGCGCCGATGCCGGCCTCGCGCAGGGCCAGCGCCTCCTCGAGGAACGCGACGCCGAGCCAGGCGGCGCCGCCGTCGACCGCCGCGCGCGCGCTCGGCACCAGCCCGTGCCCGTAGCCGTCGGCCTTGACGACGGCCATGACGCCGGCACCGCCGGCCGCGTGCTCGCGCAGCACGCGCACGTTGTCGCGCACCGCGGACAGGTCGATGCGCGCGGCGGTGCGGGTCACGTCCCCCATCCTGGCAGCCCCTCCCCCCTGCGTCCGCGTCCTGACACACACCCCCTACGGCGCCGGGCGGACGCAGCGTCACCGGCGGACGGCGCGGACGGCGTCGGGCCAGGCCTCCAGCACCGCCGACGCCGACGTCGGCGCGCCGCTCGCCGCCAGCCGGCCGGCGAGGCCGTGCAGGTGCGCGCCGACGCTGCCGGCGTCGAGAGCGGTCAGGCCGCCGGCCAGCAGCGCCCCGCACCCGCCCGACAGCACGTCCCCGGTGCCGGCCGTCGCCAGCGCCGGAGTGCCGGTGGCGTTCACCCGCGCCACGACGCCGTCGCTCACCACGGTGGCGTCGCCCTTGAGCAGCACGGTGACGCCGAGGTCGCCGGCCAGCCGGCGCGCGGCCGCGATGCGGTCGGCGCCGACCTCAGCGCCGAAGCGGGCGAACTCGCGGTCGTGCGGCGTGAGCAGCGTCGGCGCCGTCCGGCCACGCAGCCACTCCGGGTGCTGCGCGACGACGGTCAGCCCGTCGGCGTCCACCAGCACGGGGACGTCTTGGGCCAGCACCGCCTCCACGGTCGCCGCCGCGCGGTCGTCCGTGCCGAGCCCCGGGCCCAGGACCCACGCCTGCACCCGCCCGGCGTCGACGACGTCGGCGCCCCGCGCCTCGGTCACCACCACCTCGGGCCAGCGCGAGCGCACCTGCTCGGCGGCGTGCGGTGCACCGGCGAAGCGCACCATCCCCGCGCCGGCGCGCACGGCCGCACCGACGGCGAGCACCGCGGCCCCGGTGTACTGCTGCGACCCGGCCGCGACGCCGACGACCCCGCGCGCGTACTTGTCGCTGCCCGCCTCGGCCACCGGCAGCAGCGCGGCGACGTCGTCGTCCTCGAGCTGCTGGACCTCGGCCGGCGGTAGGTGCGCCGCAAGCCCGATGTCCACCAGCGCCAGCCGCCCCGCCTGCTGCCTGCCCCGGCCGACGAGCAGCCCGGGCTTGAGGGTGCCGAACGTGACCGTCAGGGCGGCGCGGACGGCGGCGCCCTCGACCGCGCCCGTGTCGGCGTCCACGCCGCTCGGCACGTCGACCGCGACGACGTCCCGTCCTGCGCACCGCTCGGCCAGCGCGGCCGCCGGTTCGCGCAGCGCCCCGCGTCCGCCGATGCCGACCAGCCCGTCGACGACGAGGTCCGCACCCTCGACGGCGCCGGCCTCGCCGACCGCTCCCCCGGCCGCCCGCAGCGCCGCGAGCGCGTCGGCTCGGGGGTCGCCGGCCAGCACGGCCGTCACGGCCGCCCCCCGCCGGGCCAGCCGGGACCCGGCCCACAGCGCATCGGCCCCGTTGTCGCCGCGGCCGACGAGCAGCACGACGCGGCGCCCGTACACGCCGTCGAGCCGGTGCGCGCAGGCGACCGCGAGACCGGCGGCCGCGCGTTGCATGAGCGTGCCGGGGGGCAGCGTCGCCATCAGCGCCGCCTCGGCGGCGCGGACCTGCGCGACGGGGTGCGCGCTCAGCACGGCGCGACCGGGAG
The DNA here is from genome assembly GCA_035554015.1 of Mycobacteriales bacterium. Lineage (GTDB taxonomy): Bacteria > Actinomycetota > Actinomycetes > Mycobacteriales > SCTD01 > DATLGD01. The sequence goes on along the minus strand of DATMJH010000343.1, from coordinate 2,436 downwards.
ATCGCTGCGGCCGCCGCCGGTCACGACTCCGCCACCACGACCGCCGTCGCCATGCCGCCGTCGTGCGACAGGGACAGGTGCCAGGTGCGGATGCCCTGCGCCGCCGCCTCCTCCGCCACGCCTCCGTGCACGCGGAGCCGCGGCCGCCCGCCGGCCTCGACGACCACCTCGGCGTCCCGCCAGCGCAGGCCGCCCGGGGCGCCGAGCGCCTTCGCGGTGGCCTCCTTGGCCGCGAACCGCGCCGCCAGCTGCTCGGCCCGGCCGGAGGTGCGCTCGGCGTCGGTGAACAACCGGCCCGCCAGCGACGGCGTGCGCATCAGCGCGCGCTCCAGCCGAGCGACGTCGACGAGGTCGACGCCCACACCCACGATCGCCACGGGCCGAGAGCCTGCCGTCCGCACCGCCCGACTGTCACGCCACCCGGCGGGTTCGGCTCAGCGCTTCGAGCCCTCGAGAGTGCCGGTGACCGGCCCAGCCGGGTCGTAGACGGCGCACGTCGCTGTGCGGTCGTCGTCCAGCTCCCACGACTCCTTCGTCGGCGTGATCGGCGCGATGTCGAGCGCTGACTCCTCGAACGAGACGCCGATGAAGCTCTCGAACTGCTCCTCGCACTCCACGCCGGCGGCCTCGAAGACGGCGTCGTCGCCGGGGTAGTCGCCGTCGGGCAGGTCGAACTGGTGGTAGATCTCGTTGTCGTGCGGCTCGTCGCACGGCACGGCCTCGATCGAGTCGAAGACCGCGCCCTCCTCACTGTCGATCCCCTCCGGGTCGTTGACGCAGTCCCCGACGGCGACGTCGAACGCGTCCACCGAGCCCTCGGTCGCGACGGCGCCCGTGTCGTCTCGGGTCGCCTCCGGCTCGTCGGAGCACCCGGTGAGGGCGAGGCTTGCGAGCAGTGCGGCAAGGGCGAGACGGGTCGGCACGAGAGGGTCCCCCAGGCAGTCGGCGTCCGCACCTACGCGCGCGGGCGACCGGGACTCTAGGTGATGACCCGCCCGTTGCGGGCCGAACCGCGCGGACCGGCAGGCCGCCGCCCACGCTCCCTCGCCTAGCGTCGACGGCGTGACCACCGTGTGGGAGGCGACGGCAACGGCCGGCCCGCCGGAGCTGCCGCCGCTGCGCGAGCCGACGACCGCCGACGTCGTCGTCGTCGGGCTGGGCGCGGCGGGGCTCACGGCGGCCGTGCGGCTGGCCGGTGCCGGACTCGACGTGCTCGCCCTCGACCGGCACGGCGTCGCCGCCGGCGCGTCGGGCCGCAACGGTGGCTTCCTGCTCGCGGGCCTGGCCGAGCCGCACCACCGGGTCGTCGCCCGGGTGGGGCGTGAGCGCGCCGCGGCGCTCCACCGGCTCACCGCCGAGGCGCTCGAGGCGACGGCGGCGCGCCATCCCGACGCCGTTGGCCGGGTCGGGAGCCTGCGGGTGTCGCGCTCGGCCGAGGAGGACGAGGACGTCGCCGCGCAGCTCGCCGCCATGCGCGCGGACGGCCTGCCGGTCGAGCCGTACGACGGTCCGGAGGGACGCGGGCTGCTGTTCCCGCTCGACGGCGGGTTCCAGCCCTTCACGCGCGCGTGCGGGCTCGCCCGAGCCGCGGCGTCGGCGGGCGCGCGCCTGCGCACCGCCGACGTGACGCAGGTCAGCGGTGCCGGCGTGCGGACGACCGCAGGGAGCGTCGAGGCACGCCGCGGCGTGCTCGTCGCGGTCGACGGCGGGCTGGAGCGGCTGGTGCCGGCGCTCGCCGGGCGCGTCCGGAGCGCACGGCTGCAGATGCTCGCGACGGCGCCCGCCGGCGACGTCACCGTCGAGCGGCCGGTGTATGCCCGCTACGGGCTCGACTACTGGCAGCAGCTGCCCGACGGCCGGCTCGCGCTCGGTGGCGGCCGGGACGTCGGCGGGGACGACGAGTGGGTGGACGGTCCCGGGCCAGCACCGGTGTCCGACCCGGTGCAGGCTCACCTCGAGCGGCTGCTGCGCGACGACGTCGGCACGGCTGCCCCGGTCGAGCACCGCTGGACCGGGGTCGTGGCGTTCACGCCCGACGCGCTGCCGGTGCTCGCGGAGCCGGAGCCGGGGCTGCTCGCCGTCGGCGGCTACAGCGGCACCGGCAACCTGGTCGGGCCGCTGTGCGCCGGGTGGGCGGCCGAGCGGCTGCTCGGACGGCACCACCCGCTGGACGACCTGCTGCTGCCGCCCCGCTGAGCCGCCCGGGGCGTCTCCCGGGCGAGCGCAGGGGCGCACCTGCGGCGTCTCCGCGGGCGACGCGCTGGCACCTCACGGCGAGCTGCCCGTCGGCGTCGAGCTCGTCCCGCCTCGACCGGCGGGCCCTCCCCCAGCGCGCTCGTCGACCGGCGGCTACCGGACGGTCAGCCGGAGCCGGAACGTGCCGTTCTCCCCGCCGACGCTCGTCATGCCGAGCCCCTCGAGGCGCTCGGCATGACG
>DATMJH010000342.1:0-8408 GCA_035554015.1 Mycobacteriales bacterium | reverse complement strand
ACCTCACCGGCCACGGCAGCGGGATCCAGTCCGACAGCGCGTGCCAATCCGGCGACGTCATCGGCCTTCGCCGCCTTGCCGTCTGCCAGCAGCCGCTCGACCATGTCGGGCGTGTAGTGCCGTGGCCGGAACGGAGCGTGGTTCGGCCACACCTGTTTGTACGCATCCCGGTAGCGGTCCGCGAGGTCGGCAGGGGGCTCCAGAGCCGCGGCGTCGAACAGCACGAAGCACCGGTTGCCGTGCGCCCGTACCAGGTTGTCGAGGATGCCGTACGGCGCGGTCTCGTCGGTGAACCGTCGCCCGTACGGGCTGAGCAGCACCGTCCAGCCTGGCAGGAGGGCCTCGTTGATGAAGGTCCCGCCGGGCCCCAGGGTGCGAAGTCCTCGGTCATGACCCGTGACCTGTGCCCTGACCTGAGCGCCGAGGTCGAGCGCGTCGCCGCGCGCTCCGTCGTGACCGATGTACCACGTCTTGTCGTGCTGGTAGGCCGAGGGGAAGTAGGTCGCGAGCTTCTCCGGTGAAGCCCCGAAACCGCCGGTCGCGAGCACCACCGCAGCCGCGCGGATCTCGTCGTCACCCACGGCGACGCCGACGACGCGGCCCTGCTCGACGAGCAGCCGGTCGACACGTTGACCGAGGGCGATGTCGACCCCGGCCCGCACGGCCGACCCGTGCAACGCGTCGACGAGCGCCTGCCCGCCGCCGTCGACGGCGTGGGACCGCGGCTGGCGCTCCTCCCCACCGAAGATCAGTCGCTCGAAGAACGGCACGCCGTGCGACGCGAGCCAGTCGATCGTCTCGCCGCTGCGGCGGGCGAACCGGTGCACGGGCGCCGCCGCGACGTCCCACCGCATGAGCGAGCGGTAGTCGTGGAAGAGGTCGTCCTCGGCCTCGTCGATGCCGGCCGCGCGCTGCAGCGCGCTGCGGCTGCCCATGACGATCCCGCCCGAGAGCCGCGACGACCCGCCGACCACGTCGGACGCCTCTGCGACGAGCACCCGGCGGCAGCCGTGCTCGACGGCGGTGAGGGCGGTCGAGAGCCCGGCCGCGCCGGAGCCGACGACGAGGACATCGACGTCGAACCCACTCGCGGTGGTCATGTCGCCGCGAGAGCGGGCGGTGCGTCCGACACCCGTGCGCCCCCATCCTCGCCACCGGCCTGGACCGCAGCGAGCACGGCAGGCAGGGGGCCGTCGACCTGGGGTGCTCGCGCGCGGGCCCATTGCGCCAAGCGGTCGAGGTGCGGCGTCGCGTGCTCGCCGGAAGCAGCGACCGGAAGAAGGCCTTCGAAGACCTCGCCGGTGCTGCCGTCGACGGTCACCTCCCGCCCGGCCAGCCGTGCGACGGTGCCCGTCCCGCACCCGACGACACAGGGCGTGCCGAGCTCACGACTGACGACGGCGGCGTGGCTCGTGGCGCCGCCGATCTCCGTCACGATGGCTGCGGAGACGATCATCCCGGACACGTCGTCAGGGTCCGTCGTCGGCCGTGCGAGCACGACCGGAACGCCGTCGTCGTGGAGGTCCTCCGCCTGCTCGACGTCGGTGACGACGCGTCCCGAGGCGACACCGGGGCAAGCCGGCTCGCCGCGCGCCAGCAGGTGGGCCGTCGCGCGCGCGTCGGGCGCGATGTGCGGCTTCATCAGCGCGCGCACGTGACCCGGGGTGACGTGAGCGAGAGCTTCGTCCTCTGAGAGAACCCCCTCGTCGTGCAGGTCGACGGCGATGCGGACGGCCGCTTCGGGGGACCGCTTCGCCGCACGCGTCTGCAGCAGGTACAGCCGTCCGCTCTCCACGGTGTACTCGATATCCTGCACGTCGTGCGCCTCGCGCTCGAGCAGCGCTGCCACGCTCAGGAGCTGGTCATGCACCGCGGGGTGCTGCGCTTCCAGCGCCGACAGCGGCAGGGCGTCGAACCGGCCGGAGACGACGTCCTCGCCCTGGCCGCGCGGCAGCCACTCGCCGTAGGGCGTCGGCTCGCCGGTGAGCGGGTTGCGGGAGAACAGCACACCTGTGCCGGAGTCGTCGTCCAGGTTGCCGAAGACCATCGCCTGCACGGTGACCGACGTGCCGCCGCCGTCGTCGACGTCGTGGTGCGCGCGGTACGCCGTCGCGCGCTCGGAGAACCACGACGAGAACACGGCCCCAACCGCCCCGTGCAGCTGCGCGATCGGGTCGGCCGGTGGCGGTGTCCCAACGATCTTTTCGTACTGCTCGGAGAACCGCCGGGCAGTGTCCTCGGCGTAGGACGAGTCGCCGGACAGCCGGGCCAGCCCGGCCTGCACCTGGGGCGTCATGCCCAGGTTGAGGACGGTGTCCATCATCCCGGGCATGCTGCGCGCCGCGCCGGAGCGGACCGAGACCAGCAGCGGTCGCTCGGCGTCGCCGAACCGCCGCCCCGTGGCGTGCTCGAGCTGGGCGACACCGGTCGCCAGCAGGTCGACGACGTCACGGGGGAGCACCTCGCCGCCGTCGTGGAACCGGAGGCACTCGTCGCAGGTCAGGGTGAAGGCAGGGGGGACAGGCAGACCCATGTGCAGCATGCGGTTGATGCCGAACGCCTTGCCCCCTACGCGCTCACGCGAGAGCTCTTCGGTCTCGCCGAGCCACACCATCGCCATAGGTGACCTCCTCAGACGGCGCGGCCGGCGAGAGCCTCGGCCGTCCGGTCGCGCCCCAGCAGGCCGATGAGCTCCTCGTGCAGCTCGAACCACACGGTGTGGTAGCTGTCCATGATCGGACGCGCGACGTAGCTCGTGTCTCCGGTGCGCAGCTGCTCGACGGCGTGGTCGAAGCGGGCCTGGTAGGGCGCGAGGCGCGGCACAGCGTCGATCGCCTGCGCGAGGACGGGCCGGAACTGCTCGTCAAGGGCGAGAACTCGCTGCACCACAGCGCTGTCGTACTCCTCGTCGCTGTGGTCGTTCGGTGTCTCCGCGTCCTTCATCTGCCAGCTGGTCATGATCGACTTGAGCGTGTCGTTGGGACCGTGGAAGGCCTCGTAGATCCGTTCCAGCGCTGCTGCGTCGAGCGTCTGACGCTCCTCGCCCGTGAGCTCCTCGAGCCGGCTTCTGCCCTCGGGCGTGATGCGGGCAGAAGGCCCGCCCTTGAGCAGGCCGGCGTCGACGAGCACGGCGATCTGCGTGGCGGCCTGCTCCTCAGTCGTCCCGGTGCACCGGGCAACGGCGGCAGCGTCGGCGCGGCCCTTGAGCCGGACGGCTTGGAGGACGGCGAGGTCCGACATGATGACTCCGAAAGGTCTAGTACTAGACGATCGGCCCCTAGACAAACACAGCAGTGGTGCGGATGTCTACCAGGTCACATCATGAACTGCGGCCCGCTCTCCCGGGCGCCGTTGGGCGCAAAGCAAGACGGGGGTGACAGGGGCAAGAGCGCGCACGAAGGCGTTCACGGACGAGGCCGTCAGCGTGACGAGCCGCTCGCCCCTGCTCCGGCGAGTCGTGCCTGTTGTGCTGCCTTCAGCGCCGCGGACCGGTGAAGGCGTCGACGAGCCAGGGCTGCTGCCGGTCAACCGAACGCTGCACGACGTCGCGAGCCGCGACCCGGAAAGGGTGGTCGGGGTCCGGCACCGCGTCGATGGCCGCTGCGAGCGCTGAGCGCAGCGCTGCCGCCTCGTGCGCCTGCTCCGCGCGCGCCGGGTAGCGCAGCGCGGCGGGGGCGGGCACGGCCGCGAGTGCGAGGCGGACCTGCCAGAGCTCGAGCAGCGCGCGGAGCTCGGCGCACTCCTCAGCCAGAGCCTGCTGCTCCACCTCGAGGCGCACCCGCGTCGAGCGCAACAGCTGCACCGCGGTACGCAGGGTGCTTTCTGCGTGCTCGTCGCGGACCGCCGGCGCGACGACGTCCTCGAGCGCGGTGACGGCTGCCGCGACGACCTCGAGCGGCCCGGGATGCATCACGTGGTCGCACTCCGAGCCGAGGCGGCCACTGCGGCCAGCTTGCGCTCCGCGTGGTATGCCACCTCGTAGGCGGTCCAGACGAACCGCAGGGGCGCTGTCGCGCCCAGCCGCCTCACGGCGGCACCCGAGTGCGCGCAGTACGCGAGCTGGAGCACCGCGTACAGGTCGCGGTACCAGCGCAGCCGCTCCTCGGTGACGACCAGGCCGGACCGTGACGTGTAGTGCTCGAGGGCTTCCGGCCACCCCCATACCCGCCGGCCGTCCCGCACGATCGTCGGGACCATCTCCTGCACCTGGGCGAGGTCGTACGCCGGATCACCGAGGCAGGCCAGTTCCCAGTCGCTCATTGCCACGATGCGGCCGTCTCGCCACACCTCCTCGCCGTGGCCGTTCGTGCCCTTGCAGAGCACCACTGCGGGTGCGTCTCGCGGCGCGCGCGCCGCGAGTGCGGAGCACGCCTCTGCCAGCACGGGACTCGCCTCACCCAGCAGCTCCTCGGCCTGCCGCCGCACCCGCTCGAGCAACTCCACCGCCGCAGCGGCGGGAGAGCTGGGGACCGGGAAAAGCCGGTCGAACCCGCACGTCCGCCAGTCGACGAGGTGCACGGCTGCGAGCGCTTCGAGGTGCACCCGGGACGCCTCGATCCTGCGGTCGTCACGCGCCGGGTCGTCGTCGCTGAGGAAAGGCAGGTGCCACGAGCCGCGAACGCGCTCACGGACGTATCCCGGTCGCCCGTCGGGGGCCACGGCGGCGTCGTCCTCGAACCACAGGGCGCGCGCGACCGGCACTGCCGTGTCGGCGAGCCGCGCGTAGACCTCGTACTCGGTCCGCAGGTCGGACGGGATGACGCTGCCCGCGGGATGGTCCCGCCGGACGGCGAGCGGGAGCTCCCGCTCGCCGTCCGGACCACGGACGACCGCGTCGACGGCCCAGGTCTCCCGCGAGACGCCGCGCGACAGCTGCTCCACCCGGACCGCACGCGCACCCTGCACACGGGGGCCGAGCCGTTCCCGGCGTGAGTCGAGCCAGCCCGAGACCACGTCGAGGTCGAGCAGCTGCGACGCCATCGCGGGCACGCTCAGTGGACGGTGATGAGTCCGGTCGCACCGTCGACCGTCAGCTTCGCCCCGTTGGGGATTCGCTTGGTCGCGTGCTGGACACCGAGGACGCACGGGATCCCGAGCTCCCGGCTGACGATGGCCGCGTGGCTGAGCGTCGACCCGACGTTGACGACGACGGCCTCCGCCGAGGTGAACAGCGGAGTCCACCCCGGATCGGTGATGGGCGCGACGAGGATCTCGCCGGGCTCGAGGTCGTTGGCCTCCGACGGGTCGTTGATGACGCGCGCCGTACCGGTCGCGACGCCCGGGCAGGCGCCGATGCCGGTGAGGAGCTCACCCGACGTGGCGACAGCGACCGACGGGTCCTTCTTCTTCGGCCACGTCGTCACCGGGGGCACCTCGCCGGCCTTGACGATGTAGGGCGGCTCGAGCTCCTGCAGGGCGTGGAACCACTCCCACCGCTCGGCGATGGTCGGCAGCATGCTCTGCGGGTCGGCGACGAAGGAGTCGAGCTCGGACTCCTTGAGCATCGTGATGTCCTCCGGCTTGTCCAGGGTGCCCTTCTCGGTGTGCCGCAGGGCCAGCTCTCGAACCGGCAGCCGGGACTCGTGCAGGACGCGGATGAGGTTGGTCTTCGACAGCTCTCGGGCCGGCATGTAGATGCCTACCAGCTTCAGTGCGAGGTCGAGCTGGCCGAGCCGCTCCGGGTCGTCGGCCAGCTTCGAGCGGAGCTGCTCGGTGAGGTCCTCACGCTCCTGCCGCAGCCGTTGCGACTGGAGCTCGGGGTCCCGATCGTCGGGCTGCAGGCGCATCCGCTCGATCAGCCCGAGCGGGATGTGCGGATGCGTCTCCCAGGTCTGTGGCATGGCCTCCCACTCGGCGGTCGACCGAGAGCCGAACTCGTAGATGAACTCCTCCCACTGCCGCAGGAACTGGGCGGCCGCCGGGTCGTCACTCGCTCCGATGCGGTCGAGGATGCCGTCGACGCCGGCGTCGAAGGCCTGGGTGAGCGCCTCCGAGCCTTTGACCAGCCGGCTCAGCCGCCACAGCGCGACGGACGGCGCGGCGGAGGCGATGTTGCCCAAGCCGCCGAGCAACCGAGGGGCCAGCGTCGCGTCCTCGAACGCTACGAGCGCCTGATCGAGGAGCCCTGTCACGAGCGACGACTCGTAGACCATCATCAGGTGCTTGTAGATGAACGGCGCGTAGTCCTCCATGCGCTGGCGCTCGAGCGCCACAAGTTCCGCGTCAGACAGCTGCGAGTAGTCCGGTCGCGCGCCGCGCAACTCCGCGGCGCGTTCCGCGAGCTCGTCGAAGTCCTTGCGGTCCTCGGTCGCGAAGACCCGACCGAGGCTCGCCATGATCCGCTCGGTGTACTCGGGCTTCGCGTCGTCGGGGTGCGGCTCGTAGGGGGGGACGTCAGCCCGCTCGCCCAGATACGTGCGGTCCATGAGCTCCGGGCTGGCGCCTGGCATGCGGGCTCCGAAGACCCGCAGGTTGGACAGGTTGAGGTAGACGTAGCCGTGGAGCATGCCCTGGATGTCGATGGCGTCCGACCGGAACTCGTCGAGGTCGAAGGCGCCGAAGTCGGCCAGCGCCTGCTTCCAGATGCCCTCAGACGGCGTGCCGCCGATCTGGCTCCAGAACAGCGGGGTAGCGACGTCCGGCGTCACCTCGCCGACATTGGCCCGGGTGTACACCGGGTACCGGGTGCTGAGTGGGCTGTCGACGACCCACGGCCGCGAGATGTCGACCACGGCGTCCTCCCATAAGGTCTAGTGCTCGACTGTAGGTACCTAGACCGAACCACACGCGGTGGCGTGTGTCTACCGTCACACCCGGCGCAGCTCGGCGCGCCCACCCGTGAGGACGCTCGTCCCGTCTTCAGTGCGGACACGGAATGCGGCGGTGTCCTTGCGGCGCCACAGGTCGACGAGCAGCGTCTGGCCGGGGTACACGGGTGCGGCGAAGCGAGCCGAGATGGTCGACACGCGGTCGGGATCGCCATCTGCGGCGGCATGAAGAACCGCGCGCCCTGCGAACCCGTAGGTGCACAGCCCATGGAGGATGGGCTTCTCGAAGCCTGCCCGTCGCGCGTATGCGGGGTCCGAGTGCAGCGGGTTCCGGTCGCCGGACAGCCGGTACAGCAACGCCTGGTCCTCCCGCGTCGCGTACGTGACGGTGATGTCCGGTGCACAACCCGGCTCCTCGTCCGTCCTCGACGGACCACGGTCGCCACCCCATCCGCCAGCGCCCTTGACGAACAGTGATGCCCGTGACCGCGACAGCGCGTCGCCGCCCTCTGAGGTCAACAGCGTCTCGACCACGAGTAGGGCCGCACTGCCCTTGTCCCACATCTCGGCCAGGCGCGTCTGGGCAGATCCTCGTCCTTCCACAGGCGGCGGCGAGAGGATCTCGATCGACTGCTCGGCGTGCACGAGCTTCACCCAGTCGACGGTGCCGGCTGCCTTGAGCACGCTCATGTCGACGCCCAGCACCACCGGCATCGTCGGGAGCATCCGTGGCTCCACGCCGCGCGTGTTGTCGGTCGTGAAGGCCAGCTCGTCGGTGCCCGCGCCGACGCCGAGCGCGTAGAGGGCGCAGTCTCTGGGGGACCAGGCGACGTTGCGCGGCGGGCTGGTCGCGCCGACGCCGCTGGGATCGAGGGGCACGGAGCCTCCGAGGGTCGGGAAGTCTAGTACTCTACCATCGGGGACTAGACCAGGGGGCGCCGTGGACGTCGGCTCTGCTGCGGCTGTGGGCGAGCTGCTCGCCTCGCCGCCGGCCACGGCAGGCGCCGCCATCGAGAAGGCCCTGCGCTTCGACGTCGGCCGCACCGAGCTGGTTCTGGTGCGCCACGGCCAGCAGGACCGGTCGCTCGCCGCGGGTCGTCCCGGGCAGACCGACCCGCCCCTCACGTCGATCGGCCGCCGGCAAGCAGCGCTCGTCGGGCAGGCGCTCGGGGCGGAGGCGATCGCCAGGATCTACTGCAGCGATCTCACTCGGGCGCTCGAGACGGCCACGATCGTCACCGCCGGGACCCGTAGCGACAACGGCCCGACCGTCGTGCCAGATCTGCGAGAGGTGAGGCTCTTCCGCGAGCTGCCGCAGGACCGCCCACTGCTGGAGCTGCTGGGCCAGGACGCTGTAGAGCGCGCAGCACAGCAGTTCCTCGTGACGCGGCGGTTCGACGCGTTTCCGTTCGGCGAGCCGAGCCAGGAGCTGCGGACCCGTGCGCTGCGGGCGCTCACGGCCATCGCTCGCGCGCACGAAGGTGAGCAGGTGGCCGTGGTGGCGCACGGCGGGCTCATCAACGCCTTCCTGGCAGCGGTCCTCGGCATGCAGCAGGACATGTTCTTCATGCCGGCGCACGCATCTGTGACACGGGTGCTGTACGCCGACGGCCGGTGGGCACTCTCCACGGCGAACGAGAC
>DATMJH010000341.1:0-7654 GCA_035554015.1 Mycobacteriales bacterium | reverse complement strand
GTCGCGACGCCCACGGCCGAGCGGGCGTGCCGTCCGGCGTCGCCGAACACGTCGCCGCCGCCGGGGGCGACGGCCACCTTGCGCTCCTCGTACGGCAGCGGCGGGGTGTCGAACAGCTGGGCGATGCCCTGCCGGCCCTCGACCTCGGTGAGCAGCACCTTCCGCCCGCCGGAGGCGAGCGCCAGGGCGAGCGCGGCGGCGACCGTGGTCTTGCCCGTGCCGCCCTTGCCGGTGACGACGTGCAGGCGCACGTCCGCGAAGTCGGCCACGGCAGCCAGGGTAGGTGCAGGGCCCGTTGCGGTTGTCGGCAGGAGATCCGGCGCACGGGTCGAACACCTCTCCCCAACCAGGCGCGGGCGCCCCTCCGCCGGACCCGCCGACCACCGGGAGACGTCGATGCACACCCCTCGACTGGCCGCTGACCGGATGCTCGAGCCCGGCTGGCGGGCGGCCGCGGCCTGCCGCACGAAGAACGCCGTCCACTTCTTCGCGCCCGCGCACTTCGAGCGCAAGCCGGAGAAGGACGCCCGCGAGGGGGCGGCCCGCGCGCTGTGCCGCGCCTGCCCCGTGCAGCCCCAGTGCCTCGAGTACTCGCTGGCCGTGCAGGAGCCGCACGGCATCTGGGGCGGGCTCAACGAGCTCGAGCGCCGGCGGCTGCTCCGCAAGCGCGCCGCCCAGCAGCAGAGCGCCTGACCGCTCCGGCGCGGGTCCTCGCCGCGGGCCGACGACGTGCCCGCCGCCGCCCTCGTTACCCTCGCGGCATGAGCACCGACCGCACGCGCTGGGAGTACCTCACCGCCCCGCTGCTGATCCACAACACCAAGGCGATCCTCGACAACTTCGGCGCCGACGGGTGGGAGCTCGTGCAGGTCGTGCCGGGGCCGCAGGGCGGCGACACGCTCGTCGGCTACTTCAAGCGGCCTCTCGCGGCATGAGCGCCACCGCGCGGCTCGCCGAGCTCGGTCTCGAGCTGCCGCCGGTCGTCCCGCCGGTCGCCGCGTACGTGCCGGCGGTCCGCTCGGGTGACCTCGTCTTCACGAGCGGGCAGCTGCCCGTGGTCGAGGGCCGGATGGCCGTCACCGGCAAGGTCGGCGCCCTCGTCACCCCCGAGCAGGCCAAGGACCTGGCCCGCACCTGCGCCCTCAACGCGCTGGCCGCCGTCGACGCGCTCGTCGGGCTCGACGCCGTCGAGCGGGTGGTCAAGGTGGTCGGGTTCGTCGCCTCCGCCCCCGACTTCACCGGTCAGCCGGGCGTCGTCAACGGCGCCTCGGAGCTGCTCGGCGACGTGTTCGGCGACGCCGGACGGCACGCCCGCTCGGCCGTGGGCGTCGCGACCCTGCCGCTGGACGCGCCCGTCGAGGTCGAGCTCGTCGTGCAGGTCGCGGCGGGGACCTGACCGGAGGGGGACCGCGACGTGGCCGGCGAACCGCCGCCCGACCTGCTCGACCGCGCCCGCGCGCTCCGCGACGGGGGGTACACGCCCGCGGCACCGCGCGACGCCGCGACGATCGCGCTGCTGCGCGACGCGCCGGCCGGCCCCGAGGTCTACCTGCTGCGCCGGGTGGTCGGCATGGTGTTCGGCGGGATGCACGTGTTCCCAGGCGGTTCGGTCGATCCGGACGACGCGCAGTCGTCGGTGGCGTGGGCCGGCCCGCCGCCGGCCGCCTTCGCCGAGGCGTTCTCCTGCGACGAGCCGCTCGCGCGCGCCCTGGTGTGCGCCGCGGTCCGCGAGACCTTCGAGGAGGCCGGCGTGCTGCTCGCGGGCGCGTCGCCCGACGACCTGCTCGACGACGTGAGCAGCGCGGAGTGGGAGGCCGAGCGGGTCGCCCTCGAGCGGCGCGAGCAGTCGCTGTCGGACCTGCTCGAGCGGCGGAGCCTGGTGCTGCGTGCCGACCTGCTGAGCCCGCTCGCGCACTGGATCACGCCCGAGGTGGAGCCACGCCGCTTCGACACCCGGTTCTTCGTCGCCGAGGTGCCGGCCGGGCAGCTGCCGCGCGACGTCGGCGGTGAGGCCGACGGCCGGCTCTGGATCCGGCCGGCCGACGCCCTCGCGCGGGGCCTGACGGTCCTGCCGCCCACCGCGGCGGCGCTGCGCGACCTCGCGGCGCACCCCGACGTCGCGTCGGCGACGGCGGCGCGGCGCGCGATCTCACCCGTGCTGCCGAAGCTGCTGGTGCGCGACGACGACAGCGTGGCGTTCCTGCTGCCGGGCGACGAGGGCTACCCCGGGTCATGACCGCGCGGCAGGTCACCGCGGCGGCGTCGGTGGTGCTCGCGCCGAACCCGGGACCGATGACGCTCGAGGGCACCAACACCTGGGTGCTGCGCGCACCGGGCACCGAGCGCTGCGTCGTCGTCGACCCCGGCCCGCTGCACGAGGGGCACCTGGCGGCCGTGGCGGAGTGCGGTCCGGTCGACGTCGTGCTGCTCACCCACGGCCACCCCGACCACAGCGAGGGCGCCGCCCGCTTCGCCGAGCTCACCGGTGCCCGGGTGCGCGCGCTCGACGCCGCGCACCGGCTCGGCGACGAGGGCCTGGCCGAGGGCGACGTCGTCCGGGGCGGCGGCCTGGAGGTGCGCGTGCTGCACACGCCGGGCCACAGCTCCGACTCGCTGTCGTTCGTGGTCGACGCCGACGGCGCCGTGCTCACCGGTGACACCGTGCTCGGCCGCGGCACCACCGTCGTCGCGCACCCCGACGGCGTGCTGGCCGACTACCTGGAGAGCCTGCGCCGGCTGCAGGACCTCGGCGACCTCGCGGTCCTGCCCGGGCACGGGCCCGAGCTGCCGTCGGCCGGCGAGGCGGCCGCCTATTACCTGGCCCACCGGGAGGGCCGGCTCGAGCAGGTGCGGGCCGCCGTCGAGGCCGGCGCGACCACGCCCCGCGGCGTCGTCGAGGTGGTCTACGCCGACGTCGACCCGGTGCTGTGGCCGGCCGCCGAGCTGTCGGTGCGGGCGCAGCTGGCCTACCTCGAGGCCGAGGACCCGTGACCTGCCCCGCCTGCGGGACGCCGACCGTGCCCGGCGCGCGGTTCTGCTTCGCCTGCGGCGCCGCGCTGCACAGCGACGTCGAGGTGGAGGCCGAGCGCCGCGTCGTCACGGTGCTGTTCGGCGACCTGTCGGACTTCACCAGCTGGTCGGAGGAGCTCGACCCCGAGCGCGTCGGGGTCGTGACCGACCGGGTGCTCTCGACGCTCACCGCCGCCGTCGCGGAGTTCGGCGGGCACGTCGACAAGCTCACCGGCGACGGGCTGATGGCGGTGTTCGGCGCACCCGTGGCGCACGAGGACGACCCGGAGCGGGCGGTGCGGGCGGCCGCGCGGATGCAGTCGGTGGTGCGCCAGGTGGTGGCCGAGGAGAGCGGCGGCGGGCGGCGGCTCGGACTGCGGGTGGGCCTCAACACCGGCGAGGTGCTCGCCGGCATGCAGGCGCACCTGAGCTACACCGTCGTGGGCGACACGGTGAACACCGCAGCCCGGCTGTCCGACGCGGCGGGAGTGGGCGCGGTGCTCGCCGGCCGCGAGACCGCGCTGGCGACCATGAGCACCGCGTCGTGGCGAGCGCTGTCGCCGCTGCGGCTCAAGGGCAAGCGCGACCCGGTGCCGGCCTTCGAGCTCGTCTCGCTGCGGCCGCCGGGCGGCGGGCGGCTGGGGCTCGGCGACGAGGCCCCCTTCCTCGGCCGGGAGGCCGAGCTGGGGCTGCTGATCGGGCGGCTGCTCGACGTCAGCGAGTCGGAGACCGTGCGGGTCGTCGTCGTCACCGGCGAGGCAGGGGTCGGCAAGACCCGGCTGGCCCAGGAGCTCACCCGGTTCGCCGGCGAGCTGCCGGGCGCGCGGGTGCTGTGGGGCCGGTGCGCGCCGTACGGGGAGGGCCGCGACTCGGCGGCGCTGGTCGAGATGGTGCGCACCGCGTGCGGCATCGGCGAGGGAGACGACACCGACACCGCCCGCGACCGGGTCGATCGCGCCGTGGCCCGGCTCGACGGCCCCGCCCGCCCCTTGCCGCGCGCGACGGCCGAGCGCCTGCACACCCTGCTCGGCCTCGACGACGGCGTCGCCGCGGTGCCGCGCGAGCCGGCGGCGCCCGGGACGTCCGAGGGCGGCGAGCCGACGCTCGCCGCGGTGGCGGCGCTGCTCGGCGCGCTGGCCGTCGACGGCCCGCTCGTGCTGGTCGTGGACGACCTGCACTGGGCGACGCCGGCCACGCTCGAGGGGCTGCTCGGCGTCGTCGGGCGGCTGCGCGGCAGCGCGCTCGTCGTCGCGGCCGGGCGCCCCGACATGCTGGAGTTCCGGCTCCCTGCCGACGACCGGCTGTGGTTCGAGCGGATCCCGGCCGACCGGCAGCCCGAGCTGGTCCCGGTGCTGCCGCTGGAGGCAGCCGCGGCCGAGCGGCTGCTGCGCGCCTACCTCGGCGCGGAGGCGGACGAGGTGGAGGCCGCCGTGCGCGACGCCCTGCTCGAGCGCGCGCAGGGCAACCCCTTCTTCCTCGCCGAGCTGCTGCACCTGCTCGTCGACCGGGGCGTGCTGCGGCGGGAGGGCGAGCGGTGGCGGCTCGACGACGACGCCGTGCCGGACGCGCTGCTGCCGGCCGGCGTCCAGGCGGTGCTGGCCGCCCGCATCGACGGGCTCGACGGCGCCGCCAAGGGCGTGCTGCGCGACGCGAGCGTCCTGGGCTCCCGGGTCACCCTCGCGGGGCTCGAGGCGGTCGGCCGGGCGTCCGGACACGGCGACCCGGACGTCGTCCGCCGGGCGGTGCGCACTCTCGTCGAGCGCCGGCTGCTGGAGAACGACACCGGCGACGGCACGGACGACGACGCGCTGCGGTTCGGCCACACGCTCGTGCGCGACGTCGCCTACGCCGGCCTCGCCAAGACCGACCGGGCCCGGCGGCACGCGGCCGCGGCCACCCACTTCGCCGGGCTCGTCGGGGGGCGGACGGCCGAGGCCGACACCGCGACGGCGTCGCAGGGCGAGCGGGCGGTGCAGCTGGCGGCGGAGATGGGCCTTCCTCCCGCGGACCCTGCGTGGGCGGGGCGCGGGCTCGCGTTCCCCGCGCTCGCCCGGCTCGGCCACGCCGCCCTGGCCCGCGACGACAACGCGGCGGCGGAGCAGCTGCTGCGCCGCGCCCTCGCCCTGTCCGACGCGGGCGCGGGGGAGCCGCTGCCGGACGACCTCGTCGTGCCGGTGCGGGTGGCGCTCGCCTCCGCGCTGGCTGCGCTGCACCGGCTCGACGAGGCGGAGGAGCAGCTCGCGCCGGCGTTCGACGGCGCCGAGGACGCGGTGCGCGCCGCGGCGCTGCTCGTGCTGGGCGACGTCCGGCGCAAGCGCGGCGACCACGACCGCGCCGTGTCGACGTTCGTGCAGGCCCTCGCGGCCGCCGGCGCGGCCGGTGTCGACCGGCTCGCCGGCGAGGCGCTGCGGCAGCTCGGGGCGCTGGACTACTTCGACGGCCGGCTGCGCAGCGCGGAGCAGCGCTTCCGGCAGGCGCACGCGCTGGCCGAGCGGGTCGGCGACCGGCGGGGCGCGGCCTGGGCGCTGCAGCACCTGGCGTGGAGCGCCACCACCCGCGGCGACTACGAGCTGGCCGACTCGACGCTCGACGCCGCCGCGGAGCTGTTCGGCGCCCTGGAGGACACCGGAGGGCTGTCGTGGGTCGCCGGCACCGAGGGGTTCGTGCGGCTGCTGCAGGGGCGCTACCGGGAGGCGCGCGAGGTCGCGACGTCCGTGCTGCCGCTCGGCGAGGCGATCGGCGAGCGCTGGGGAGTCGCGGCGCTGCTCACGATCGACGCCTTCGCCGCCGCCGAGCTCGGCGACGTCGCCGTGGCGCTGGCGGAGTCAGCGGCCGCCGCCGACCGGTTCGGTGAGCTCGGCGACGCCTGGGGCTGCGCGCTGGCGCACGTGGCGCAGGGCGCGGCGGCGCGCGGCGCCGACGACCCCGACCGTGCCGTCGAGCTGCTCGAGGAGGCGGTCGCGCTCGCCGACCGCGGCGGCCACCCCGTCATCACCGGTCTCGCCCTGGTCGTGTGCGGCTACGCGCACCTCGACCGCGGCGACCTCGACGGCGCCGAGGCGAGCGCCTACCGCGCGTCCGCGCTGCTGGCCGGGCTCGACCTCGAGCCGCACGCCAACCTCGGCGCGAAGGTGCTGCTCGCGCAGGTGCTGCGGGCGCGGGGCCGGCTCGAGGAGGCGCTCGCCGAGCTGGACGACGCGCTGAACAGCACGGCGCGCCCGGCGCTGCTGTTCCCGCTGCGACAGGCGATGGCGCACCGGGCCGGCACGCTGCTCGAGCTCGGCCGGTCGGCGGAGGCGCTGGCCACCGCGCGGGCCGCTGTGGACGTCGAGGCCGAGGACGTGCGGTCGGAGGTGCTGGCGCGGCGCGCCCTCGGCGCCGCGCTGGCCGCCGGTGGCCAGCGCGGCGCCGCGCGGCAGTCGGTCGAGCGGGCGCTCGAGGTCGCCCGGTCGACCGGGCAGCGCTCGGAGATCGCCGCCACCGAGCGGCTCCTGGCCGCGCTCGGCGGCTGAGCCCGCCCGGCGGGCTGTGCGAAGCCCTGCCGGCGGGTCAGCGGGCGCGGCGCGCCAGCCGCTCGCGGTCGAGCAGCGTCACGGCGCGGGAGTCGACCCGCATCCAGCCGCGCGAGGCGAAGTCGGCCAGGGCCTTGTTCACGGTCTCCCGCGAGGCGCCCACCAGCTGGGCCAGCTCCTCCTGGGTGAGGTCGTGGTGCACCCGCACGCCGTCGCCCTCAGGCGTGCCGAAGCGCTGCGCGAGCTCGAGCAGCGCCTTGGCGACCCGTCCGGGCACGTCGGTGAAGATCAGGTCGGCCAGCGCGTCGTTGGTGCGGCGCAGCCGGCGGGCCAGCACCCGCAGCAGCTGCTCGGCGATCTCGGGGCGGTCCTTGATCCAGGGCCGCAGCGAGGAGTGCGCCAGGGAGGCCAGCCGCGCGTCGGTGAGCACGACGGCGGTCGCGGTCCGCGGGCCCGGGTCGAACAGCGACAGCTCGCCGAACATGTCGCTCGGTCCCATGACCGACAGCATGTTCTCGCGCCCGTCGGCCGCACGGCGCCCGATCTTCACCTTGCCCGTCATGACGATGAACAGGGTGTCTCCCTGCTCGCCCTCGGTGAAGACGTGCTCGCCGCGGGTGTAGTCGCCGTAGGTGAGGGCTGCGGCGAGCGCCTCGGCGGCCTCGGGCGCGACGCCCTGGAACAGACCCGCCCTCGACAGCACCTCGTCCACGCCGCGCGTCCTCCGCTCGCTCGCCCGGGCCGTGCGGTCAGCCGCGGCCCTGTGGCCGCCGAGTGTCCCACGTCACCCGGCGGACGGCGCGCAGGCGGCCGAGCAGCGCGCGGGGGAGGACTAGCGGGACCGGGTCGGCAGCAGCCGCGACAGCCGGCGCCGGCGCCAGTAGCGCTCCAGAGCGGGTGCGAAGCCCTCGCTGACGAAGGTCTCGACCTCCTCCGGGCGGGCGGAGTCGAGGAACCCCTCGAGCTCGTCGGTGACCGACTCGACGCGCAGCGGCCGCTCGCCCTGCTCGGCCTCATGCTGGCCATGGAGCGGGTCGAGCGGCCGCTGCGCGTCGAGTCGGTCACCGACGAGCTCGAGGGGTTCCTCGACTCCGCCCGCCCGGAGGAGGTCGAGACCTTCGTCAGCGAGGGCT
>DATMJH010000340.1:0-3900 GCA_035554015.1 Mycobacteriales bacterium | reverse complement strand
CGTCGTCGAGGTCGTCCTGCAGCGGTGGTCGTCCGTGCGGCGGCTCCTCGCCGCATGACGCTGTGCTCTGGCCGCTGACGGACCGAGCTGATACCGCGCGCTCAACGGCAGCTCGCCGGCGCCGTCGCGATCCGTCAGCGGCCAGAGCACAGCGTCATGCGGCGAGGAGCCGCCGCACGGACGACCACCGCTGCAGGACGACCTCGACGACGGCGTCGTCGACACCCAGCGGCGCGGCCGTGACGTCGGCGCCCGCAGCGGCAGCGGCAGCCGCGAAGCGGCCCGGCGCGAGCAGCCAGCCGGCCACCGCGAGGGGTCCGCCGCAGCGCTCGCGCACGGCCGCCACCGTCGCGGCGACCTCCCCCGCGCGGCTGGCGAAGGCGAGCTCCACCTCGGTGCCGCGCAGGCGGCGCAGCCGGCGGGCCGCCAGCTGCAGGTCGCGCCGGGCCGCCGGGTCGCGGCTGCCTGCCGCGGCGAGCACGACCGGCCAGCCGTCACCGGCGCCGGCCTCGCGCAGCCGCCGCTGCGCCAGCGCGACCAGCGGCTGCGCCGGCCCGACCGCCGGGGCGACGACGGCGCCGAGCCGCCCGGCACCCGCGCAGTCGACCCGCACGTGATAACCGCGAGCGAGCAGCACCGGCACCACGACGTCGCCGGCACGCACGACGTCCGCGAGCAGCGGGGTCTGCACGTCCAGGTGCGCCAGCGCCGTCGGGACGTGCGCGCTCACCCGGTCCGCCAGGTCCCGGTACACCTGCTGCCCGGCCGGTGCGGCGGTGCCGTGCACGGCGAGGACGAGTCGCATCAGGCCTCCACGGGGACGGGCCGGTGCGCCGCCAGCAGCGCCCGGACGGTCGAGGTGCAGCTGCCGCAGCCGGTCGTCGCGCGGGTCTCGCTCGCGACGTCTTCGACCGTCCGCAGTCCGCGGTCGGCGCAGGCGCGCACCGACCCGGCGCACACGGCGTTGCAGGTGCAGACGACGTCGTCGTCGGCGAGCTCGCCGGTCGGGGCAGCCGTCGGCCGGCCGGGGAACAGCAGGTGCAGCCGGTCGGCCGGCAGCGGCGTCGCCCGGTCGAACGCCTGGGTGACGACGCCGGCGGTCGAGGTGTCGCCGAGCAGCACCGCGCCGACGACGACGCCGTCTCGCACGACGACCTTCTTGTAGACGTGCCGCGCCGGGTCGGCCCACTGCAGCACCTCGACGCCGTCGCCGCAGTCCTCGAGTCCCGGCGCGGTGTCGCCCATCGCGACGACGTCGAGGTCCATCGCCTTGAGCCGGGTGACCGTGCGGCTCCCCCGGTAGCGGGCCGTTCCGCCGGTGACGACGTCGGCGACGACCGCGGCCTGCTCCCACGCCGGCGCGACCAGGCCGTAGACCTGACCGGCGTGCTGCGCGCACTCCCCGACGGCGTGCACGTGCGGGTCGCTGGTGCGCAGCGCGTCGTCGACGACGACGCCACGCTCGACGGACAGGCCGGCACGCCGCGCGAGCTCGACCTGCGGTCGCACGCCGCAGGCGAGCACGACGAGGTCGCCCTCGACGTGCCGCCCGTCGGCCAGCCCGACGCCGGTCACCCGCCGTCCGCCGGTGACCGTGGAGGCGAAGGACCCGAGGTGCACGCCGACGCCGAGCGCCTCCACCGCGCGCCGCAGCACCGCGCCGCCGACGGCGTCGAGCTGCACGTCCATGAGGTGCGACGTGCCGTGCACGACGTCGACCCGCAGGCCGTGACGCAGCAGCCCGCGGGCGGCCTCCAGTCCGAGCAGTCCGCCACCGACCACGACCGCTCGCCGGGCCCGACCGGCCTCGCGGGCGATCGCGTCGCAGTCGTCGACGGTGCGGAAGACGTGCACGCCGTCGAGCAGCCGCCCGGTGGGGCCGGCGATGCCGTGCACGGGTGGCACGACGGCGGTGCTGCCGGTGGCGAGCACGAGCGTGTCGTAGGCCCACGAGGCGCCGTCGGAGGTCGTCACCGTCCGCGCGCCGCGGTCGACGTCGACCACCTCCGCCCCGAGGTGCCGCGTCGCGCCGTCGTGCCCGGCGAGCGTGATGTCGCGGGCGCGCCGCTTCTTGGCGAGCACGTCCGACAGCAGGATGCGGTTGTAGGCCGCACGGTGCTCGGCGCCGAGGACGACGACGTCGAGCGCCGCGTCGCGCCGCAGCAGCTCGTCGGCGACCCGGGCACCGGCCATGCCGTTGCCGACGACGACGACGCGGGTCATCGCACCGCCTCGGCGACCCGGTCGATGCGGGCGGCGCACACCTTGAACGAGGGCATCCGCGACACCGGGTCGAGGGCGTCCGAGGTGAGCGAGTTCGCACGCTGCTTGCCGGCCCAGTGGAACGGCACGAAGACGGTGTCGGCGCGGATCGCGTCGCTGACGCGTGCCTGCAGCCAGGCCGTTCCGCGGCGGGTGGACACCCGCACGCGTTCCCCGTCGGCGACGCCGAGGCGCTCGGCCAGGTGCGGGTGCAGCTCGACGAACGCCTGCGGCGCCGCGGCGGCGAGCTCGGCGATCCGGCGGGTCTGCGCGCCGCTCTGGTACTGCATCGCCACCCGGCCGGTGGTCAGGTGCAGCGGGTACTCGTCGTCGACCGGCTCGACGGCGTCGCGCTGCTCGACGGGAGACATCCGCGCCCGCCCGTCCGGTGTGGCGAAGCGGTCGAGGAACAGCCGTGGTGTGCCCGGGTGGTCGGCCGACGGCACCGGCCAGTGCAGCGCCTCGCCCGCCTCGAGCCGCTCCCAGGTGACGCCGGCGTAGTCGGCCGGCCCCCCGGCGCTGGCGCGGCCGAGCTCCTCGAGCACCTCGCGCGGGTCGGTCGGGAAACCGGTCGGGCAGCCGAGCCGGGCGGCGAGGCCGGCGAGCACCTCGAGGTCGGTGCGCACGCCGGCCGGCGGGTCGAGCGCCTTGCGCCGCAGCAGCACGCGGCCCTCGAGGTTGGTCATCGTGCCGTCCTCCTCGGCCCACTGCGCGACCGGCAGGACGACGTCGGCCAGCGCCGCCGACTCCGACATCACCAGGTCCGCGACGACCAGCGTGTCGAGCGACGACATCCGGCGGGCCACGTGAGCGGCGTTCGGCGCGCTCACCACCGGGTTGGAGGCCAGCAGCAGCAGCGCTCTCGGCCCGCCGTCGGTGCCGAGCGCGCCGAGCAGCTCGGTCGCCGAGCGCCCCGGCCCGGGCAGGGTCTCGGGGTCGACTCCCCACACCGCGGCGACGTGAGCCCGCGCCGCAGGGTCGGTGATGCTCCGGTAGCCCGGCAGCTGGTCGGCCTTCTGACCGTGCTCGCGGCCGCCCTGTCCGTTCCCCTGCCCGGTGACGCTGCCCCAGCCGCTGCCCGGCCGGCCCGGCAGGCCCAGGGCGAGGGCGAGGTTGACGAACGCGGTGGCGGTGTCGACACCGTGCGCGTGCTGCTCCACGCCACGGGCGGTGAGCACCATGGCGCGGCGCGCCTCGCCGAGCAGCCGCACGGCCGCGCGCAGCTGCGGCTCGCTCACGCCGGTGAGGCGCTCGACGCGACCGGGCCAGTAGCCGGCGAGGGACGCGCGCACCTGCTCCCACCCGGTCGTGCGGGTGGCGAGGTACTCGCCGTCGACGAGTCCCTCCTCGACCGCCAGGAACAGCAGCCCGTTGGCGAGCGCGAGGTCGGTGCCGGGCTGCGGCTGCAGGTGCAGGTCGGCGCCGGCCGCGGTCGGCGTGCGGCGTGGGTCGACGACGACCAGCTTCCCGCCGCGCTCCTGCGCGGCGGTCAGGTGCTGCACGAACGGGGGCATCGTCTCGGCGACGTTGCTGCCGACGAGCAGCACGCAGTCGGCCTCGCGGACGTCGTCGAGCGGGAACGGCAGGCCCCGGTCGACGCCGAACACGCGGTTGGCGGCGGCGGGCTGACCAACGAGA
>DATMJH010000339.1:0-4380 GCA_035554015.1 Mycobacteriales bacterium | reverse complement strand
TGGTCACGGTGCACAAGCCGTCGGCGCCGCTGGCCGTTCCGGCCGACGACGTCAGCGTGACGGTGACCCGCCCGTGACGACCACCCCACGACGCCGCGCGCTGCGCTCCCGCCGCCGCGGGGGCTCCGGATGACGGCGGTGCTCGCGCTCGGGAGCAACCTCGGCGACCGGCTCGGCCACCTGCGGCTCGCGGTCGAGGTGCTGCAGCCTCGCGCCGTCTCGCCGGTCTACGAGACCGATCCGGTCGGCGGCGTCGAGCAGGAGGCCTTCCTCAACGCCGTGGTGCTGTGCGAGCTCACGGCCGAGCAGGCGTGGGGCCGCGCCCGCGAGGCCGAGCGCCGGGCCGGCCGCACCCGCGACGTGCGCTGGGGCCCGCGCACGCTGGACGTCGACGTCGTCGACGCGCCGCCGCCGGTGCCGGTCGGGCTCGACGTGCCGCACCCGCGGGCGCACGAGCGCGCCTTCGTGCTCGTCCCGTGGGCCGACGTGCAGCCCGACGCCGTGCTGCCGGGGCACGGCCCGGTGCGGGTGCTGCTCGACGCCGTCGACCGCAGCGGCGTGCGGCCGCACCCGGAGGCGCTGCGGTGACCCCCACCCGGCCGGGCCTGCTGGTGCTCGTCGCCGTCGTGACCGGCGCCCTCGCGTACGTCGTCGCCGACACCGCGTACGGGTCGGTGCCGGACCTGCCGGCGGGCGCGCCGGTGTCGCTGCTGCTCGTCGCGGTGGTCGAGCTGGTGCTCGCCCGGGTCGTGCGCGACCGGGTGATGCACCGGCCCGGCCGGGACGGCCGGCCGCCGCGCCGCGCCCTGCACCCGCTGCAGGTCGCCCGCGCCGCGGTGCTGGCCAAGGCGTCGTCGATGACGGGTGCGCTGCTGCTCGGCGCCTACGCCGGGCTGTTCGCCTGGACCGCCCCGCGCACCGACGTGCTGTCCGCCGCCCGCGGCGACGTCGTCGTCAGCGGGCTGTCGGCGCTCGCCGCGGCCGGGCTGGTCGTGGCCGCGCTGCTGCTCGAACGGGCCTGCCGCGTGCCCACGCCACCGGAGGACAGCTCCGGCGTCGGCCCCGACTAGGGTCGTCGCCGTGACCGCGCCCGACCTGGACAGCCTGTCGACGGACGAGCTGCGGGCGCGCGCCTTCCAGAAGGCCGAGAAGGCGCACGACATCGGGTTCTTCTGGGACGTCGCCAAGCACCTGCGGCACGCGCACGCGATCGCCGGTGAGGACGGGTCGTCCGGCGCCATCACCGGCAGCATCGCCGAGGCGGTCGCGCTGGTGCGCGAGCTGCTGGGCAGGGCGCCGCTGGGCGACGACGAGCCGCTGCTGCGCGCCCGCTTCCTCGACTACCTGCGGGGCGGCGGCTGAGGCTGCGGCGAGAGCCGCGCCGACGACCGGCCGCGCCGCACCGCTCAGGACGCCGCACGCACCGCGGCGTGAAGGGACAGCGGGGAGAGCGCCCCGAGCCGCCGCCCGGCGCCGTCGACGACGCCGACCCGCCCACCGCCGCTCTGCAGCAGCAGCGCGAGCACCTGAGCGAGGTCGGCGTCGGCGCCGACGCTGTGCTCGACCTCGCCGTCCCACGGCTCGAGGTGGGACGGGTCGATGCGGGTGACCGCGAGCCGCTTGACCGCCCGGTCCGAGCCGACGAACTCGGCGACGTAGTCGCTGGCCGGCCGGCCGAGCACCACCGCGGGGGAGTCGTACTGCTCGAGGTACCCGCCGTCGCGCATGACCGCGATGCGGTCGCCGAGCCGCACCGCCTCGTCGATGTCGTGCGTGACGAGCACGACCGTGGTCCCGAGCTCCTGCTGCACGCGCAGGAACTCGCTCTGCAGCCGCTCGCGCGCGACCGGGTCGACGGCGCTGAACGGCTCGTCCATGAGCAGCACCAGCGGGTCCGCGACGAGAGCGCGGGCCACGCCGACCCGCTGCCGCTGCCCGCCGGACAGCTCGGCCGGGTAGCGGCGGCCGTGCACCGCCGGGTCGAGCCCGACCAGCTCGAGCAGCGCGTC
The DNA here is from genome assembly GCA_035554015.1 of Mycobacteriales bacterium. Taxonomy (GTDB): domain Bacteria; phylum Actinomycetota; class Actinomycetes; order Mycobacteriales; family SCTD01; genus DATLGD01. The sequence continues at coordinate 2,371 of DATMJH010000339.1, read as the reverse complement.
GACGCGCTGCCTCGTGCGCGTGCGGTCCCACCCCAGCAGCGACGGCACCGTCGCGACGTTGGCGCGGACGGTCTGGTGGGGGAACAGTCCGACCTGCTGGATGACGTAGCCGACCCGCCGCCGCAGCTGCACGGCGTCCATGGCCTGCACGTCCTGGCCGTCGAGGAGCACCCGGCCGCCGGTCGGCTCGACGAGCCGGTTGACCATCTTCATCGTCGTCGTCTTGCCGCAGCCGGACGGCCCGACGAGCACGCACCGCTCACCGCGCCGCACGTCGAGCGTGAGCTCGTGCACGGCCACCGTGCCGTCGGCGTAGCGCTTCGAGACGGCGTCGAGCCGGATGGCCGGCTGCTCTGTAGCGTGCACGCGTGCTCCGATCTGCGGCGTCGAGCCCGGTGCTCGCCCAGGACGAGCCACCGAACCCGTGGGTCAGCGTCGACTACGTGCGTGACAACGCCGACGCCATCCTCGCCGCCACCCGCGAGCACGTCACGCTGACCCTCGTCAGCGTCGTCCTGGGGCTGCTGCTCGCCGTGCCGCTGGCGCTGCTGGCCCGGCGGTTCCGCCGGCTCGAGACGCCGGTCGTCGGCTTCGCCGGTGTGCTCTACACGATCCCGTCGCTCGCGCTGTTCGCCGTGCTCGCGCCGGTCACCGGCCTGTCCGAGAAGACCGTCGTCATCGGGTTGACGGCGTACACGCTGCTGGTGCTGGTGCGCAACGTGCTGGCCGGCCTCGACGGGGTGCCCGACGACGTGCGGGAGGCGGCGCGCGGCATGGGGGTCGGCGGCCTGCAGATGCTCGCCCGGGTGGAGCTGCCGCTGGCGCTGCCGGCGATCGTGGCCGGCCTGCGGGTGGCCACGGTGTCGACCGTGGCGCTCGTGACGGTCGGCGTCGTCGTCGGCCACGGCGGGCTCGGTCAGCTGCTGTTCGCCGGCTTCAACAACAACCTGTACCGCGCGGAGATCTTCACGGCGACGGCGCTGTGCGTGCTGCTGGCGCTGGCCGCCGACCTGCTCCTGCTCGGCGCCGAGCGGCTGCTGACGCCGTGGGCCCGTCGCACCCGGGCGGCGGCGTGAGCCTGGTCGCCGACACCGCCCGGTGGCTGGCCGACGGCGAGCACTGGACCGGCTCCGGCGGTGTCCCCGCCCGGCTCGTCGAGCACCTCACCGTCTCCGGCGCGGCCGTCGCCCTGGCGGCGCTGGTCGCCCTGCCGGTGGCGCTGTGGCTCGGCCACATCGGCCGCGGCGGCCTGCTCGTCGTCGGCCTGGCCAACGCCTCACGCGCGGTGCCGACGTTCGGCGTGCTCATCATCCTGGTCGCGACGCCGGTCGGGTTCGGCGACCGCGCCACCGTCGTGGCGCTGCTGCTGTTCGCGATCCCGGCGATCCTCACCAACGCCTACGTCGGTGTGCGCGACGTCGACAAGGACGCCCGCGACGCCGCCCGCGGCATGGGCATGTCCGGCTGGCAGGTGCTGCGCCGGGTCGAGGTGCCCCTGGCGCTGCCGCTGATCCTGGCCGGCCTGCGGACGGCGTCGGTGCAGGTGGTCGCGACCGCCACGCTGGCCGCCTACGTCGGCGGCGGCGGCCTGGGCCGACTGATCGCCGACGGCTTCGGCCGCGCCGACCCGGCCATGACCGCGGCCGGGGGAGTGCTGGTCGCCGCGCTGGCGCTGCTCGTCGAGGTCGTGCTCGGCGCGGTGCAGAAGCGCGTGACACCAGGCCCTCGACGCCGGATGCCGGCGTCGGCGGTGGACGCCGCGGCGCTGCCCGTCTGAGCGGGGTGCCGCGATGGGCAGGACCCGGCGGTTGTGGTGGGATGCCCCCTGCGGGCGATGACCCGCCGGACACGCGGCGCCCGGCGCCGGGACACAGGAGGCGGAGCGGATGCGCGCACCCCGAGCAGTGCTGCTGGCCCTTGCCGTGGGGCTGGTCCTCACCGGCTGCGGGAGCAACAACGAGGAGGAGCTGGTCGGCCCCCGCTCCCAGGGCGGGGCCACCACCGCCGGCGGCAACCCCGACGACCTGGTCGTCCTCGAGGACGACAAGCAGCTGCAGACCGTCGACAACGTCGTCCCGGTGATCAGCACCGAGGCGGCCACCGAGCCGGCTCGCCAGGCGCTGGACGCGGTGTCGCAGGCGCTCACCACCGAGCAGCTCGTCGAGCTCAACCGGCGCGCCGACGTCGAGCGGGAGAGCCCGGCGAACGTCGCGCAGGCGTTCGCCGAGGAGACCGGTCTCACCGACGGCATCGAGGGCGGCGGCACCGGGTCGCTGGTCGTCGGCGCCGCCAACTTCAGCGAGAACCAGATCCTCGCGAACCTCTACGCGATCGCGCTCGAGGCCGCCGGCTTCGACCCCGAGATCCAGAA
>DATMJH010000338.1:0-2559 GCA_035554015.1 Mycobacteriales bacterium | reverse complement strand
GACCCCGCGCGGCGCGGTCTATTGCGTCAGCCAGCGTGCCGAGCACATCTGGGAGGGTGTCTCCTCCGCGACGACCCGCTCCCGTCCGATCATCAACACCCGCGACGAGCCGCACGCCGACGCCGAGCGGTTCCGGAGGCTGCACGTCATCGTCGGCGACAGCAACATGAACGAGGTCACGACGCTGCTGAAGGTCGGCACGACCGACCTGGTGCTGCGCATGATCGAGGCGGGCGTCGTCATGCGCGACCTCACGCTCGAGAACCCGATCCGGGCGATCCGCGAGATCAGCCACGACATCACCGGGCGCCGCAAGGTCAAGCTCGGCAACGGCCGCGAGGCCAGCGCGCTCGAGATCCAGAAGGAGTACTACGGCAAGGCCGTCGACTTCATCGCCAGGCGCGGCTCCGACGCGACGGTGGCGCGGGTCCTCGACCTGTGGGGCCGCACCATCCAGGCCGTCGAGTCCGGCGACCTGTCCCTCGTCGAGCGCGAGGTCGACTGGGTCACCAAGCACCTGCTGATCGAGCGGTACCGCGCCAAGCACGACCTGCCGCTGTCGTCGCCGCGCGTCGCCCAGCTCGACCTCGCCTACCACGACGTGCACCGCGGGCGCGGCCTCTACTACCTGCTGGAGAGGAAGGGGCTGGTCGAGCGCGCGACCACCGACCTGGCCGTGTTCGAGGCCAAGTCGGTGCCGCCGCAGACGACGCGCGCCCGGCTGCGCGGCGAGTTCATCCGGCAGGCCCAGGAGAAGCGGCGCGACTTCACCGTCGACTGGGTGCACCTCAAGCTCAACGACCAGGCGCAGCGCACCGTGCTGTGCAAGGACCCGTTCCGCGCCGTGGACGACCGGGTCGACAAGCTCATCGCCTCGATGTAGCCCTCGGCCCTGCCACCGGCTGACCGCACACCGCTGCGCAGACATGGCCGTGACAGGCAGGAACGGACCGCCCGCCGTCGTACACAACCGGCATGTCGCTCCGTCGTGCCCTGGCCGCGGGCCTCGCCGCCGCCCTGCTGCCGCTGACCGCCGTGCTGGCCGCGGACGATCCCGCGGCGCCGGGCGAGGGCGGGCCGCAGGACGCCGTCGTCGTCGCCGTCATCGACAGCGGCTTCTCGCCCTACCACCACGACTACCTGGCGTCGGAGATGCCGCAGGCGTACGACGCCGACCCGGGCAACGACCTGCCGCTCGACGCACCGCCGCACGAGTGGCTGCCGGGCTTCCCCGACCCGTCGACCTTCGCGGCCTACTCGCCACTGCAGATCGACGTCGACGCCGTCGCCGACCCGACCGCGAAGCCCGCCGCGCTCGCCGCGGCCGACGACGCAGCCTGGTCGACGGTGCAGCGCTCGACCTCCGACGCCGTGCACTACCGCTGGCTGCCGGGGACCAAGGTGGTGGGCGCGCTCACCTTCGGATCCGGACGGGTGCTCGACGGCACCGGCGCGCACGGCATGGGCACGGCGTCGTCAGCTGTCGGCAACCTCTACGGCACCTGCCCGAGCTGCGCGCTGCTGTTCATCCAGTACGGCGACCGGGCACAGGCCGAGGACGCCATCGAGTGGGCCATGGCCCAGCCGTGGATCGACGTCATCACCAACTCCTACGGGTTCTCGCTGGTCAACCGCGACCGCTTCTACGCCGGCTCCGACACCGAGGCTCAGCGCGCGGCGGTCGAGCGCGGCCAGCAGGTGTTCTTCTCGGCGGGCAACGGCCAGGAGAACGCGTTCCTCGTGCCGAACACCACCCTGTTCTCCTCGCAGGAGGGGCCGGACTGGATCGTCACGGTCACAGCCGGCCACCCGCGCAACTCCGGGAGCTACACCGGCACCGGCAAGCCCGCCGACGTCGCAGGGCTGGGCACCGACTACCCGACGTCGTACGGGGCGACGACGACGACCAACGGGGGCAACTTCGGCGGCACCTCGAACGCCACGCCGCAGGTCGCCGGCCAGTACGCCGAGGCGCTCTACCGGATCCGGACAGCGCTGCCGGGCGCCTCGCGCGTGCAGACCGGCGGCGTCATCGCCACCGGCCCGGCCGGGTGCGCCGCCGCGCGACCGGACTGCGAGCTCGCCGACGGCGTCCTCACCGGCCGCGAGCTGCGCGACCGGCTGCTGCAGAGCGCCGTCTCGACCGGCAAGGGCTTCGACGTGGGGTCGCAGGGCCTCGGCCAGCCGTCGCCGCGGGTGCTCGACACCTACCGCGCGGCCGAGGGGCACGGCACGTACTTCGGGCGCTGGGCCAAGGACCGGGTCGACCGCTACGAGCCCGAGATGCAGCGGCTGGTCGGCCCGGTGCTCGGCACCTCCGCGCCGCCGGAGCGACCGGCGGGGGAGCGCGAGTACTTCGTCGCCGACAGCGCCTGCCGCCAGCACCTGTGGGGCGGCTGGAGCGGCGGCTACTGGGACGGCAAGGCGCCGCTGCCCGCGGCGGACCCGCAGCAGCCGACCCGCACCTTCCTCGCCGGTCCCTGCCGCTCCCTCCCGCAGCTGCTCAGCCGCGAGAACCCGACGTCGTGACGCGCACCTAGGCTCGCGGGATGACCGATC
>DATMJH010000337.1:0-3687 GCA_035554015.1 Mycobacteriales bacterium | reverse complement strand
GCCGACGACGTGCTGCTCACCGCCGGTGCCGCCGAGGCGTTCGTCCTGCTGGCGCGCGCGCTCCACCCTCGGCGCGCCGTCTGCGTGCACCCGTCGTTCACCGAGCCGGAAGCGGCGCTCCGGGCCGCCGGGCACGACGTCGACCGGGTGGTGCTCGACCCGCCGTACGTGCTCGACCCCGCGCTGGTCCCGGACGACGCCGACCTCGTCGTCGTCGGCAACCCGACGAACCCGACCGGCATCGTCCACGAGCGCCTCGCCGAGCTGTGCCGCCCGGGCCGGACCGTCGTCGTCGACGAGGCGTTCATGGACGCCGTACCGGGGGAGCCGCACAGCCTGGCCGCTCGCGCCGACCTGCCGGGGCTCGTCGTGGTGCGGTCGCTGACGAAGACGTGGGCGCTCGCGGGTCTGCGCGTGGGGTACCTGCTCGCGCCGCCGAACGTCGTCGGGGCGTTGCGCGAGGCGCAGCCGCTGTGGGCGGTGTCGACACTCGGTCTGGTCGCGCTCGAGACGTGCCTGGCACGTGGGCCGGTGCGGTCGGCCGAGCAGGAGGCGGTCGCCATCGGCCAGGAGCGCGACCGTCTGGAAGCGGCGCTGCGCTCGGTCGGCGTCGAGGTCTGCGCCGGCTCGCAGGCGCCGTACCTGCTGTGCCGGGTGCCGGGCCGGCCCGACGTGCGTGAGCGGCTGCGCGACCGCGGCATCGCTGTACGCCGCGGTGACACGTTCCCCGGCCTGACGGCCGAGCACTGGCGCACCGCGGTGCGTGACGCGGAGAGGTCGGACCGCCTGGTCGAGGCGCTGCGCGAGGTGCTCGCCGGGTGACCGCTGCGGTGCTGCGGCCGGGGGAGCCGCGCGACGCTGTCGACGTCGCGCAGGTGCAGGTCGCGTCCTGGCGAGCGGCGTACGACGGGTTGGTACCGCAGAGCGTGCTGGCCAGGCTCGACGTCGTGCAGCGGGTGCGACGGTGGATGTCGCTGCTCGACCGGGGCGTGCGGCTGGTGGTCGCCGAGGTCGACGGCGACGTCGTCGGCTATGCCTCGTCCGGGGCCAGCCGCGACGAGGACGCCGTCGCCGGCGTCGGTGAGCTGTACGCGCTGTACGTGCACCCCGGTCGATGGCGGCGGGGCACCGGCCGGCTGCTGCACGACGACGCCGTGCGCAGCCTGCGACAGGAGGGTGCCCGACTGGCCACGCTGTGGGTGCTCACCGGCAATGCCGGTGGTCGTGCGTTCTACGAGTCGCTCGGGTGGCGCCCCGACGGCGCGTCGCGGACGGAGCAGCTGCCCGTCGGGGCGCTCGAGGAAGTGCGATACCGCCTCACGCTGGCCGACGGTTGACGCCGAGCCCTGCGGACAGGGGTCATCGCCGCCCCGGGGGTGGGGCGGTGCGGGTCAGGGGCGTTGTCGTGGGGTGCGGCGGATCCAGCCGTGGGGGCCGAGGATGCGGCCGTCGAGCAGGGTGATGCTGCGGCCTTGGCCGTGCAGCTGGTGGTCGTGGCTGGGTTCGCACAGGTTGATCGCGTCGTGTACCGAGGTGGTGCCGGTGGTGGCGAACGGCTCGGGGTGGTGGGGCTTGAGCCGGACGCCGTCGGCGGGGCCTTTGCCGCAGTGCGCGCAGGTGCCGCCGGTCTGGACGTGCAGGATCAGTCGTTCCAGCGCGGTCAGGGTGCGTTGGGTGTGGCTGACCTCGACGATGCGTTTGCCGGCGTCGCGGACCATCCGGGTGAAGGTGCTGTCGCACAGGATCTGCCGGATCTGGTCGCGGTGCAGCCGGGCGCCGTGCGGGGTACGGCCGGGCAGCGCGCCGGGAACGGCGTGCAGGTAGTCGTGCTCGACGATGATGACGATGTGCGGGGTGGTCTTGCCGCGGGTGCCGAGCACGCCGCTGTCGAGCAGCGCCCGTAGCCCGCGGCTGAGCGCGTCGTGCCGCTGCTGGGTCTTGCTGCGCGGCCGGGGCTGCTCGACCGGCCAGTCCTCTGGCTGCAGGGTGTCGTCGTCGACGTTGTCGCGGCCGTGCCGCCAGGCGGTGGTGTCGTCGACCGTGGCCGGGTCGGTCGCGGCGCAGGCCTCCAGCACGGTGGCGAGCATCTCGCCGGTCAGGTCGTCGAGCTCGCCACGCACGATCCAGCCCGAGCCGCCGTGCTTGCGGTGCAGGTCGAAGGCCCGCTCGTCCTCCGCCTTGTGGGCGCGCTTGCCGTGCTCGTTGGGCAGCAACGCGTCCAGCAGCAGGTTCAGCCCGGAGACCAGCAGCGCCGGCGCGACCCGCTGGGCGAAGGCCACGAACGCCGCCTCGACCCGCGGCCGGTGCGCCAGGCTCGGGTCGTTGATCGCCTCGAGCTCGGCCCGCAGCTGCTGCTGCTCGGGGTCGTGCGCGGGCGCGCCGCCGCTGTTCTCGGCCAGCAGCGTGCAGACCCCGTCGACCAGCACCGCGGACAGGGTGGCTTCGGCGTCCTGGCCGTCGATCAGCCCGCCCGGCCGGTCCAGGTGCGGACCGGCCTTGCCGACCGCGGTGCCGACTGCCGCCGCGGCGGTGGAGGACAACCGGCAGGCCAGCACCTCCCGAGCGACGGTCGGCAGCCGCTTGAACCGCTTGGCCAACGTCACCTGCGCCGCACCCAGCCCGGGGATGTCCTGCGCCTTGACCCAATCGGTGGTGGACGGCCGGTCGTCGTGCACGTACAGCTTGCGGGCCTCGACATCACCGATCGCCCGCAGGCTCAGCGCCTCCAGCCGCTGCTGAGCCCTCAGCAACGCCCGCGACCGGCCCAGCGCCGCCGCCTCCGGCAACACGGTCGGGTCCTGCGCGGCCAACGCGTCCAGCGCCGCGTACAACGCAGCGACCTCCGGATCCGCCACGCCGGCTGGTGCGCCGGCCGGCCCGGCGTCCGAGGCGGCCGCCCCGGCCGTCGAGGACGTCGTGGGCGCGGCATGCGTCGCAGCGGCCGGCGCGGCAGCCGGTGCGGCAGCCGGCGCGGCAGCCGGCCCGGCCGTCGGTGCGGCGTCCGGCGCACCAGACGGCCCGGCGTCCGGTGCGTCAGTCGGTGTGGCCGGCGGCGGAGCCTCGAACGGACCCAACCAGATGCCGCCAGCCCGCGCCGACGCCGAGGTCTCGGCGTCACCGGCGCTCGAAGTGCCGGCCGCCAGGCGCGACCAGAACGCAGCCTGGTCCGCACGATCGATCAGGTCCTGCTCGTCCGGCACCGTCTCCCGCGGCCGCCACAGGTCGGCGCCGCCACCGCGGCCGATCGCGGCCTTGATCTCGGCCTCGGTCGGGTCACCGAACTGCCAGTGCTGGATCCGCTTGACCGCGATCTCGATGCCCTGCGGCGCAGGATGCTCACTGCGCGACGGGCGGGGCGGGAAGCCGTCCGGCCAGGTGGCGTGCACGATCCGTTCGAAGATGCTCTCGACCGCCGCGGTCACCGCACCTCCATCCCGAATCGAACTGATGTTCGAGAGAGTACTGCCCGTCGGTCGTCTGCGCAACCCTCCGGCGCAAGATCTTTTGGACACCATTTCCGAGGCGCGCACCCGACCGAGGACGATCGTGCAAAGACAAGACGATCAAGGGCTAGCCGGCGTTAGCCGTCTTCGGTGAACCTGCCTAGTACTCCAGCCGTAGTTCGTGATCTTCCGCGTGTCGCTGCCTGGAACGGCACGGCCACCGCTTGATCATCCTCGGTTGTGT
>DATMJH010000336.1:0-3147 GCA_035554015.1 Mycobacteriales bacterium | reverse complement strand
GACCGACGGCGTCGACCGCCGCCCCGTGGCCGGCAGGCTGGCCGGTGTCGACCGTCACGGCCACGTCGGGTCTCCTCGTCGAAGGCGTCGAGAGGAGGATGCCGGGCCACGCGGTGGTCTGTCAGCCGAACGGTCCCGCCGAGCCCTGGGCCGACCCGCCACCGTGCTCCCGGCGGCTGAGCAACCCTGCCGCAGGACGGCTACGGCACCAGCGTCCCGACGTCGCGCACGACGCGCATCGCACCGCGCTCGGTGAGCGTCAGCACGTAGCTGGCGTCGCGCAGGTCGGCCGCCAGCTCCGCTGCGGCAGCCCCGTCCACCCAGCGCAGGCGCAGGACCCGGTCGTCGCCGTCGACCGTGCACGTGCCGCCGAACGCGGGGTGGGTGTTGCGCAGACGCAGGGCGGCCGCGATCCGGCGCACGACCGGTCGCTGCAGCGCCGACCGGACCTCGTCGTCGCTGTAACGGTGCCGGTTGACGTCGCGCCCGATGCCGGTGCGCGCGAGCAGGTCCATGTCGTTGCCGCCGGCGAGCAGCCCGACGTAGTACACCTGCGGCCTCCCCGGGACGAACAGCTGGATCAGCCGGGCCAGCAGGTAGCGGTCGTCGTCGCGCCCGAGCGCGTCGTAGTAGGTGCAGTTGACCTGGTAGAGGTCGACGTTGGACGCCGCCGTCCCGGTCGCGAGCCGGCTGGTGCCGCCGCTCGCGTCGTGGATGTGCTCGACCAGCGCGTGCAGCTGGTCGGATGGCAGCAGAGCCGCGACGTCGACGATGCCGATGCCGTCGTGCGTGTCGAGCACGGTGACGACGTTCTGCGGCCGGATGGCCAGCCAGTGCCGCAGCGGCGCGGCGTCCGCGGTGTGCAGGGCGTGCAGCACGAGCGGCGGCAGCGCGAAGTCGTACACCAGGTCGACCCGGCGGGCGACCTCGAGCTGCACCTCGTGCGAGGCGTGCACCTCGAGCAGCGCCCGCATCCCCAGCTCGTGGACGTGGCCGACGGTGTCGTCGATGAACGCGTACGTCTCCGGCGTCATGAACGACGACGTGCCGGCGGTCTTCACCGCGTAGCCGACGGCGTCGAGCCGCACGGCGTCGACACCGGCGTCGGCCAGCCGCCGCAGCACCTCGCGCAGGTACGCGCGGCCGGCGTCGCTGCGGACGTCGATGTCCACCTGCCGGTCGGTGAACGTCGTCCACACCAGGCGGTCCGCACCGCCGAGGCGCATGCGCGTGAACGGCAGGCCGGGGCGCGGCCGGTAGAGCCGGAGCAGGTCGGCCTCGGTCGCCCCGTCCGGGAACACCGACGAGAAGGTGAGGAACATCGGTGCGTGCGGCGACGCGCTGCCGCGCGCCCGCACGTCGCGGAAGGCATCGGAGCCGGCCGACACGTGGTTGACGACCAGGTCGGCCATGACGTCGTGCCGTTCGGCCAGCCGGCGCACGTCGTCCCAGCTGCCGAGCCGGGGGTCGACCTCGGTGTGGTCCTCGGGGTCGAACCCGGCGTCCGCGCCGTCGAAGGGCCGGAAGAACGGCAGCACGTGCACGCCGCCGAACAGCCCGTCGAGCGGGCCGTCGAGCAGCTCCCGCAGCCGTCGCAAGTCGCCGCCGAGCCGGTCGGCGTAGGTGATGAGCTGCGCCGCGCCGCGCGCCGGGGCCGCCCGCCGCTGGGCGGCGGCGGGCACGAGGTCGTCCGCCATGGTGCCACCGTAGGGCGCTGGACACCTGGGCCGCGCCGCCGGGACGCTCGCAGCCGCCCGGGAGGTCCGCCGCGGGGACGCCTGCCGTCGGGACGATCCGGGCCGCTCGCCGCTGCGGGAGGCGGTTCGCCGTCGTGCGGTGCGCCCCCGCCGCCTGAGGCGTCGCCCTCGTGCGGCGCCCCCCGCGCCGCCGTCTGTGGGCAGCGGGCGCCTGACCGGCCCTGCTCGGTAAAAGTTCCGCGGACGGAACTTTTGCCGAGTGCGCGCGAGAGAGACAGCGGCCCGGGACGGCCCTGCTCGGCAAGAGTTCCGCGGACGGAACTTCTACCGAGCGCGCGAGAGAGACAGCGGCCCCGGCGGCCACCGGCCCTGCTCGGTAAAAGTTTCGCGGACGGAACTTTTACCGAGCGCGCGAGCGACGGCGGCCCCGCGGCCCGCGCGGCCTCGGCGGCCCTGCGCGGCCCTGCGCGGCCCCGGCGGCCCCGCGGCCCGGCGACCCCTTCGCCCCGTCCGTCCGGTCCGCCCGTCCGTCCGGTCCGCCCGGTCCGTCCGGTCCGCCCGGTCCGCCCGGTCCGTCCGGTCCGCCCCCCGGCGGAGGCGCGACGAGGGCCCTCGACCGGGATGCGGTCGAGGGCCCTCGTCGGTCAGCCGATCGGCGTCGGTGCGGTCACCGCACGTCGTAGCGGTCGAGCATCATGACCTTGTCCCAGGCGTCGACGAAGTCGTGCACGAACCTCTCCTTGGCGTCGTCGGCCGAGTAGACCTCGACGATGCCGCGCAGGATGGAGTTGGAGCCGAAGACCAGGTCGGCCGCGGTGGCCGTGCGCACGACGTTGCCCGACGCGTCCACGGCCTCGTAGAGCCCCTCGCCCTCGCTGGCGCTCCGCCACGAGACGCCGAGGTCGAGCAGGTTGCGGAAGAAGTCCTGCGACAGCACGCCGACGTCGTCGGTGAAGACGCCGTGATCGGTGCCGCCGGTGTTCGCGCCGAGCACCCGCAGCCCGCCGATCAGGACCGTCATCTCCTTGACGGTGAGCTCCAGCATGTACGCGCGGTCGACGAGCAGCGTCTCCGGCGCGAGCTTGGACCCGGGTGCGACCCAGTTGCGGAAACCGTCGGCGCGCGGCTCGAGCCACCTCATGCCGTCGACATCGGTCATCTCCTGCGTCGCGTCGGTTCGACCGGGCCTGAACGGCACGGTCACCTCGACGCCCGCGTCGCGCGCCGCCTTCTCGACCGCCGCGCACCCGCCGAGCACGATCGTGTCGGCGAGCGACACCGGCTTGCCGAACGCCTGCCGGACCTCGTCGAGCCTCGCGACGACCTCCTGGGTCCCGGCGTTGACCGCCCACGAGGCCTGCGGCTCCAGTCGCAGCCGCGCGCCGTTGGCGCCGCCGCGCTTGTCGGTGCTGCGGAACGACGCCGCGGCTGACCACGCGGTGTGCACCAG
>DATMJH010000335.1:0-7035 GCA_035554015.1 Mycobacteriales bacterium | reverse complement strand
CTGCGAGGCGACATCGGTGCACACCTGCTGGCGACCGAGCAATTGCCGGCGCTCGCCACTCTGTAGAGACAGGATCGACATGACCGAAGCCGTCATCATCGACGCAGTGCGGACACCGCGTGGGAAGGGGAAGCCCGGCGGCGGGCTGTCGAGGACCGTGCGCGTGGTGCTCACCATGACCACCGACCGGCCCTCGGTGCGCGCGGGTACCAACAGACGCACCGGCTCCGCCGTCGCGCGACACACCACACCGGTGACGTGCAGCGTCCCGTCGCTCAGCAGCCGACTGGCCGGCTCGCTGTGGCCGAGCGCCGGATGCACGACGGCCTCGGCGCTCGAACGAGCGCCCGCCGCTGCCAGGACGACGTCGTCGAGCATGCTCTCGTCCGTCAGCAGCTCGCCCTGCAGCCGGAGGACCGTCCCGACGGTCGTTCCCGGAGCCTGACCGAGGCAGTCGTCCCAGCCCATCCCGGACAGCGCCTCACGAAGGCCGCCGCTGCGGGCAGCCCGAACGGCCTCGGTCAGGCTGTCCGCGAGCAGGGCACGGTCGCTGTCGTCCAGTCCCGGCTCCGTTGGCACGCCCACCGTGCTCACCGCGACCGCGGGAGGCCGAGCACGCGCTCGGCGATGATGTCGCGCTGGACCTCGGCCGCCCCACCGTAGATCGAAGACGCCCGGGCGTAGAGCCAGTCGTTGCGCCAACCGGACGACCGGTCGTCGGTCTCCAGCAGCACCTCCGTCGGCAGATGCTCGAGCGCGAGGTCGAACACGAACTTCTCGGCGGTCGACAGCAGAAGCTTGTCGAAGGACGGGGTGACCCCGAGGGGCGCCCCGTCGGAGAGGCGACGCACCGTTCGCCGCGACAGGACTCGCAGCGCGTGCAGCAGCTCCATCGCCTCGCCGGCGGCGGGCGCCGGGAGGTGCGCCTGCTCGAGCAAGTCCACGAGGCGGGTGCGGAGCCAGGTCTGGCGCTGCCACGCAGCAGCCCCTCGCTCGCTGGCCAGGATCGTCATAGCGACGTCCCAACCGCCACCGACGCTGCCGATCGTGCGCGACCTCGGGACGACGACGTCGTCGAACCAGATCTCGCAGAACTCGGCGTCGCCGTTCATGCTGACCAGCGGCCGCAGATCCATGCCGGTCGCACCCATGTCGAGGAGCAGAGCGGTAATCCCGTGCCGGCCGGAGTCAGCAGCCCCCGTCCTGGCGAGCACGACGCAGCGGTCGGCGACCTGCGCCCAGCTGGTCCACACCTTCTGGCCGGTGACTCTCCAGACCTCGCCGTCGTCGACCGCTCGTGTCTGCAGCGAGGCGAGGTCGCTGCCGGCTTCCGGCTCCGAGAAGCCTTGGCACCAGACCTCGTCACCGCGCAGCAGCCGCGGCAGCACCTCTGCGGCGAGCTCGCGAGACGCGAACCGCGCGACGGCCGGTCCGAGGACCTCCTGCGTGCCAAACGAGAAGGGCGGCGGGTAGCCGGCCACAGCGAGCTCCTCCGCCACGACACTCCGCAGCAGCGGCGCGCCGCCGAGGCCGCCGACGTCGCGAGGCCAGCCGAGGCGGATCCAGCCGGCATCGTGCAACAGGCGCTGCAGCGCACGGAGCGCCTCGAAGACGTGGGAGACGTCTGCACTCGTCGGCCGCAGGGCGTCCAGCTGCTCGCGGTTGCTCTTGAGCCACTCGCGAAAGGCCATGCGCGCCGTCGCGGCGTCCGCCTCCGGGTCGACGGGTGCTGAGACCGAGGGCTCCACGAGCATCATGCTGTCGCCTCGACCGGCTCGGCGGGAGCGGCGTGTGCCGGGACCCCTCCCGAGCTGACGACGCACCCTGACTGGACGAGACGAGCCACCTCGGACGCGTCGAAGCCCCAGCGCGCCAAGGCCTCGGCGCTGTCCGCACCGGGCAACGGAGCTCGACTCGGGACGTCGGGGGGCGTGCGGCTGAAGCGCGGCGCCGGCGCCGGCTGCACGAGACCGCCGACATCGACGAACGTCTCGCGCGACGACAGGTGCGAGTCGGCTGGCGCTTCACCGGGGCTGAGCACCGGGCTCACGCACGCGTCAGAGGTGGCGAAGTGCTCCGCCCACTCGTCGCGCGTACGCGTGAGGAACACCTGCGCGAAGCGTGCCCGCAGCTGCGGCCACCCTGATCGGTCGAGCTGCTCAGGCAGGTCGTCGCCAGCCAGTCCGAGGCCGGCCAGGAGCTGGTCGTAGAACTTCCGTTCGAGTGCGCCGACAGCGACGTACCCGCCGTCTGCGGTGACGTAGGTGTCGTAGAACGGAGCCGCCCCGCCCAGGACGTTCTCGCCCCGCGTCTCCGACCAGATGCCCTGTGCCCGCATGCCGTGGACGAACGCGGTGAGCAGGGCCGTGCCGTCGACCATGGCCGCGTCCACGATCTGGCCACGACCGGACGCCGTTCGCTCGTGCAGGGCGGCGAGGACGCCGACGACGAGCAGCATGCCGCCGCCGCCGAAGTCTGCGACCAGGTTGAGCGGCGGCAGTGGTCGCTCGCCCGCGCGCCCGAGCGGCTCCAGAGCGCCGGCGAGCGCGATGTAGTTGATGTCATGACCTGCGCGCGCCGCGAGCGGGCCCGACTGCCCCCAGCCGGTCATCCTGGCGTAGATCAGCTGGGCGTTGATCTGCGCGCAGTCGTCCGGGCCGAGCCCTAGCCGCTCCATCACACCGGGTCGGAACCCTTCGACGAGAACGTCTGCACCTGCGACCAGCCGCCGCACGACCTCGCTGCCGCCCGACGACTTCAGGTCGACCGCCACGGACTGCCGGCCCCGCACCAAGGGGTCGAGCGTCTGGGCACGCCCACGCCGGGCCGTGCTCGGCCGGTCGATGCGCAAGACCTCCGCACCGAGATCGGACAGCACCATGCACGCGAAGGGGGCGGGCGCAGCGCTCGCGATCTCGACGACCCGGAGGCCGGACAGCGGACCCACTGAATGACCTCCGGATCAGGCGGCGGGGCGGGCTTCGAGGATGTGGACGGCGCACGCGGACGCCAGTCCGATGACATGGGTGAGGCCGACCTTGGCACCCGCGACCTGACGGTCGCCGGCCTCCCCGCGGAGATGGGTCGCGACCTCGTAGATGTTCGCGATCCCCGTGGCGCCCAGCGGATGGCCTTTGGACAGGAGCCCGCCCGAGACGTTGACCGGGAGCCTCCCGTCCCGCCACGGTGCACCCGAGTCGATGAAGTCGCCCGCGCCGCCCGGCTCGCAAAGCCGCAGGTTGTCGTAGTGCAGCAGCTCAGCGGTCGCGAAGCAGTCGTGCAACTCGACGAGGTCGAGGCCGTCAGGCCCGATGCCGGCCTGCTCGTACGCGGCATCGGCGGCCATGCGGGTCAGGGTGTTCACGTCGGGCTGCACCTGGCCGCCGTCGACGTACGGATCCGACGTCATGACCGAAGCGGAGATCTTCACGGCGCGACGGCGGACATCCGGGTCCAGCGTCCTGAGCTTGGCGTCCGACACGAGCACGACTGCAGCGGCACCATCCCCGGTCGGACAGCACATGGGCAGGGTGTTCGGCCACGAGATGACCTCTGCGGCGAGGACCTCCTCGAGCGAGAACTCCTTCTGGTACTGGGCGAGCGGGTTCAGCGTCGAGTGCGCGTGGTTCTTCTGCGCGACCTTCGCGAACTGCTCCTGCGTGACCCCGTGGCGCAGTGCGTACTCGGTCCCGGCCTGCGCGAAGACGCCCGGCATCAAGTTCGTGCCCAGCAGACCCTCCGTCTTGACGACGGAGCCGTACCGCCCCGCCGGCACGAACTGCTTGGGGCCGGGCTTCTTGTAGCCACCCCCGAGCATGCCCATCTTGCCCATCCGCTCGACACCGACGGCGAGGCCCGTGTCGGACTCGCCGGCGCGGATCGACATCATGGCCACACGTACGGCCGTCGCTCCTGTCGCGCAGGCGTTGACCACGTTGAACACCGGGATGCCGGTCTGCCCAACCTGCTTCTGCAGGCGCTGCCCGTTGTGGCTGTTCGCCTCGTAGACGTTGCCCATGGCAAGGACGTCGATGTCGCCCATGTCCGCGTCGGCGTCGTACAGCGCGGCGAGCGTCGCCTCGCTCGCCAGGTCGATGAGGTCCTTGTCGGCGAACCGCCCGAACGGCGTCATCGCAGCGCCGACGATCCACACGTCGTCGGCGCTCATGCCTGCTCCAGTGCGGGCTCGAAACGGAACGCCACCGCCTCGACACCGTCGTCGTCCACGTCCGCGACGAACGTGCGGAGCCGAACCTTGAGCGCGGGGCCCACCGCGCCCGGGTGGTCGACGCCGGTGAGGTTCGCCTTCACCGTGCCTCCGTCCACCAGGTCGACCACGACCGAGGTGAACGGCTGCTTCGCTCCTCGCTCCACGCGAGTGACGGCGCGCACGACGCCTTCCGTCGCGAGCGGTCGGCGGCTGAACTCGGTCGAGAAGCACCGGGCACACGCGTTGCGGCGGTCGAAGTACATCGCACCGCAGGCGGAGCAGGCCCACGCCTGCAGGTGCGGCTCGCCGTCGTCGAGCACGAGGTAGTCCACAGCCGGGACCTGGTGCGCCATCACTCTCCCCGGATCAGCGCCGATCTGTCTATTACTGGAATGTAGAGTACTAGACCATCTGGCGCCCGCACAAGACGCTTGGGCGGTGCTCGGTCAGACGTACGACGGATCGCTCCGGTCTCGGGCGCTCGGGGCGCACCCGGGGGGCAGGACCGTCACCGAGCCCGAGCACTCGAACTGCCACTCCGGCACGAGCTGTCGGTGCGCGATGCGCCACCCCGCACCAGGACGGTGCTCGAAGCGGTCCACATACCGCGCGCCGAGCACCCTCAGCGCGCCGGTCGTCGCGACGACGTGAGACGCGAGGACGTGACTCTCGACGCGCGCGACGTCACCGTCTCGCTCCACCCTGATGTTGCTGAGCGAGTGCATCGTCGCGCTGAACCGGTCACGCAGGACGCCCAGGACCCATGGCACGTACGCCTCGACCGGGCCGCGGAACGCGTCACCGTGGTCGTCGACCGCGCCAGCGTGGTACGCGGCCGAGATCAGCTCGCCGTCGAGCCGATCGATCCCCCGGCAGTACGAGAACAGCGCGTGCCGGACCGCGCGCTCCACGGCCGCCTCGTCGGTGTCGGACGCCGCGTCGGTGGGGCGATCGCCCGGCGGCTCGGTTCCCACGTCTACCCGGCGGGCGCAACCGGAGACAGCACGCGCACCGTGTTGCCGCGCCCGTCGACCTCGATCCGGTCGCCGTCACGCAGGACGCTGGTCCCGTTTCCGGTACCGATGACGAACGGGATCCCCAGCTCCCGAGCGACGACGGCACCGTGGCTCGCAGATCCACCCATGTCGATGACCAGTGCCTCGGCGAGTGACATGAGCGGAGCCCAGCTGGGATCGGTGAAGCGGCAGACCAGGATGTCGCCGTCCTCGAGGTCGATGTCGTCGTTGACGTCGAGGAGGACGCGGGCGCGACCCACCACGACGCCGCCGCCCGACGCGGCGCCGGTCAGCGTGGTGTCCCCGACCTGGCCAGGCACCGACGGCAGCGGCGCGACGGGCTCCGGCAGGCCGTGGAAGAACACGGGCAGGGACAGGGTCCGGTACGACTCGTGGTCGCTTCGCCGGCGGTCCACGAGAGCCTGCACGTCGTCGAGCCGACCGGCGTCGAGCGCGACGCACTCGTCGATAGTCAGGAAGAACGCGTCCTCCGCCTCGCGTAGGACGCCACTGGCCACCAGCTCGGCACCCAGGGCGCGGGTCGCCTTCCGCACGCCGTCGATCGACATCAGGTAGGAGGCCTTCCCTACCTGCAGGGTCCGCACGACGTGACGCGTCCGTGCGAGCAGCCAGCGCAGACCGCTTCGACGCAGGCGCGGCGTGGCGGCGAGCAGCGCCTCCTCCGCCTGCGCCGCAGCCCGCTGCGCCTGCGACTCCCGGTCGCGCGGACGCTGCGTGGCCCGGTCGACGTACGCCTTCGCCAGCTGTCGGACCGGTCGTGGGTCCTCCCGCCAGACGACGGCGCTCGGGTTGCCCTCGTTGGGCCCGTGGTATCCCCAGCTCCGGAGGAAGGTGTCCTCGTCGAGGTCGCCGTGGGCCAACCGCCACACGTCGTCCGACATGCGGGTCTCGAGCACCCCGCCCACGCCCGCGATGAGCTGGGCGGCAAGGAGGGGGTGGCCGGCCTTCGCCGCCGCGTCGGTGACGGCGCTCTGCGCGCCGGAGAACATGAAGCGGGTGACGCAGTGGTGGCGGAACGTCTCGATGAACCGATCCCGCGCCTCCAGCAGCCGGTCGAGGGGGCTGCCGCCGCTGCCGTCGCCGTACACCTCGTCGCGCCACCAGGCGGAGGTCGTGTCGTGTAGGCGGGCGATGGTCCGGCGCTGACGGAGCAGCGTCTTGGGCGCCCTGACGGCGATCACGGCGATCCGCTTGGCATCACCGGTCACCGGCGGCGGGTCCTCGCGCGTCGACCCCCAGAGCTCCCTCTCGAAGTCGTCGCCGTCCACGCCGGGCAGCGACGCGACGACGGCGCGCACGGCGTCGACGTTGACCGCCAACCGACCGTAGAAGACGCCGACACCCCACTGCATGCGGTCTGACGACGGCTCGCACTGACCCTTGCTGAGGACGCCGAAGGCGTACATGGAGTACAGCCAGCCGCGCTCGGCCGGCTCGCCCCACACGCTCCAGCACATCGGTGACAAGACGTCGGGCGCGGCCTCACCCATGTTGACCGTCGTCCAGTAGCGGCCCGGTTCGCTCGTGCCACGTGTCGGATTGTCAGGCGGCACGGTCATGCCGTCTCTGACGACGTGGCGGCGGCCACAGCAGCCGGCTCGACGGGTGAGAAGACGACGTCGAGCCGGGTCAAGGCGTGCTGGATGAGGTTCGGGTAGTACCGCTCAGCCGTCTCGTGCGGAGCCAGCGCCAGATCAGGCAGCCGATGGAGCAGGGCCGTGACGGCGATACGGGCCTCGGCCCGGGCGAGGTTCGAGCCCATGCAGAAGTGAGGTCCGCCGCCGAAGG
>DATMJH010000334.1:0-10446 GCA_035554015.1 Mycobacteriales bacterium | reverse complement strand
GACCGAGGAGAACCGATGACGCTCTTCCGCACCGGCCGCCGTGCCGGTGGCCAGGGTGCCGGCGCGGCGGCCGGTGCGGAAGAGCGTCATCGGTTCTCCTCGGTCCGTCGGACGACCCCTCGTCGTCCGCTGCCGAGGACGATCCGGCGAACCGGTGAAGGTCGGCTTCAGCCCCGCTGAAGGGCGCCGTCCGGGCCGGTGGAGCTCCGGCCGGACGGTCACGGCTTGAAGACGACCTTCACGTAGCCGTCCGTCTTCTCCTGGAACCTCGCGTACGCGTCAGGCGCCTCCGACAGCGGCAGCGCGTGGGTGTGGAAGGTGTCGACGCCGAGCGGGTCGTCGTCGGTGAGCAGCGGCAGGATCTCCGGCACCCACCTCTTGACGTTCGCCTGACCCATCCGCAGCTGCACCTGCTTGTCGAACAGCTGCATCATCGGGATCGGGTCGGCAGCCCCGCCGTAGACGCCGGAGAGCGACACCGTGCCGCCACGCCGCACGACGTCGAAGGCGGTGTAGAGCGCCGCCAGCCGGTCGGTGCCCGCCTTCTGGATCAGCGGCGCGGCGATCACGTCCGGCAGGAACGACGACAGCTGGTGCACGAGCCTGTTCACCGGCGAGCCGTGCGCCTCCATGCCGACGGCGTCGATCACCGAGTCGGGGCCGCGGCCGGCGGTGAGCTCGCGGACGGCGTCGGACAGCCCGTCGCCGTGCTGCTCGAGGTCGAGCACCTCGACGCCGCGGCCGGCGGCGCGCTGCAGCCGCTCGGGCACCAGGTCGACGCCGAGCACGCGGAAGCCCTTGTGCATCGCGATGCGGCAGGCCATGTCGCCGATCGGGCCGAGACCGAGCACGAGCAGCGTGCCGCCGTCGGGCACCGCGGCGTACTCGACGGCCTGCCACGCCGTCGGCAGCACGTCGGACAGGTAGACGAAGCGCTCGTCCGGCGGCCCCTCGGGCACCTTGACGTGGGTGAAGCCCGCGTGCGGCACCCGCAGGTACTCGGCCTGGCCGCCGGCGAGCTGGCCGTAGAGCTTGGAGTAGCCGAACAGCGTGGCGCCGGTGCCGTGCTCGCGCACCTGGGTCGTCTCGCACTGCGTGTACAGCTGCTGCCCGCACATCCAGCAGGACCCGCACGACACCTGGAACGGGATGACCACGCGGTCGCCGGGCGAGAGGTTCGTGACGGCCGACCCGACCTCCTCGACGACGCCCATCGGCTCGTGCCCGAGCACGTCGCCGGTGCCCATGAAGGGGCCGAGCACCTCGTACAGGTGCAGGTCGGAGCCGCACAGGTTGGTGGTCGTCATGCGCACGATGGCGTCGGTCGGCTCCTGGATGACCGGGTCCGGCACCTCCTCGACGCGGACGTCGCGCTTGCCGTGCCAGGTGACTGCCTTCATGCCGGGCCTCCTCGGGTCGTCGGCCCGGCCCTCCCCCGGCTCTGCCGCGCTACACCCCGACGGCGCTGAACCCGCCGTCGACAAACACCGTCGTGCCGGTCGTGCGGGGGAACCAGTCGCTGAGCAGGGCCACGCACGCCTTCGCGACCGGCTCGGCGTCGTCGACGTCCCAGCCGAGCGGCGCGCGCGCGTCCCACACCTGCTCGAACCGCTCGAAGCCGGGGACGGAGCGCGCCGCCATCGTCCGCAGCGGCCCGGCCGCGACCAGGTTGACCCGCACGCCGCGGGGGCCGAGATCGCGCGCGAGGTAGCGGCAGGCCGACTCGAGCCCCGCCTTGGCCACGCCCATCCAGTCGTACGACGGCCAGGCCACGCGGGCGTCGAAGTCCAGACCGACGTACGCGCCGCCGTCCTGCATCAGCGGCAGGCAGGCGCGGGCGAGCGCCGCGAACGACCAGGTGCTGACCTGCAGCGCGGTGCCGACGTCGTCCCACGGCGTGTCGAGCAGCCCGCCGCCGAGCGCGCCGGGCGGGGCGTACCCGATGGCGTGCAGCACGCCGTCCAGGCCGTCGACGTGCTCGCGCAGCCGGTCGGCGAGGGCGCCGAGGTCGGCCTCGCTGGTGACGTCGAGCTCGACGACGGGCGGTGCGCCGGGCAGCCGCCTGGCGACCCGGCGGGTGAGCGACAGCGGGCGGGCGGGGCTCGACAGCACCACCGTGGCGCCCTGCTCGACGGCCAGCCGCGCGACGGCGGCGGCGATGGAGCGCTCGGTGAGGACGCCGGTGACGAGCAGGCGCCTGCCCTCGAGGATCACGCCGCGGCGTTCACCTTGGTGGAGATGACGTCGACGAACGCGCCGATCGTGGTGACGTCGACGAGCTCCTCCTCCGGCAGCTCGATGCCGAAGTGGTCCTCGAGGTCCATGGTCAGCTCGACCAGGGACAGCGAGTCGACGTCGAGGTCGTGCACGAAGGACTTGTCCTCCTGTACCTGCTCGGCGTCGACCTCGAGCATCGCGACCGCCTTCTCGCGCAGGACCTGCAGCACCTCGGCACGCTCCATGGCGGGCCAGGCTATCGGCGGTCGGCGCGGCGCGCGCGCTCGGCGCCCGGCGGGCGCCGGTGGGTGCCGGCAGGGTGCCCGCCGCCCGGGTCAGTGGCCCATGCCGAGGCCGCCGTCGACCGGCAGCACCGCGCCGGTGACGTACGACGACGCGTCGCCGGCCAGGAACGCCACGACGGCGGCGACCTCGTCCGGCGACGCCGTCCGGCCGAGCGGGATCTGCGCCATCAGGTCGGCCCGGCGCGCCTCGCCGAGGGCGGCCGTCATGTCGGTGTCGACGTAGCCGGGCGCGACCACGTTGCTCGTGATCCCGCGCGACCCGAGCTCGCGGGCGAGGCTGCGCGACAGGCCGACGAGGCCGGCCTTCGACGCCGCGTAGTTCGCCTGGCCCGCCGCGCCCGACAGCCCCACGACGCTGCTGACGAACACCAGCCGGCCCCAGCGCGCCTTGAGCATCCCGCGCGCCGCGCGCTTGGCGACCCGGTAGGCCGCCGTGAGGTTGGTGTCGACGACGCGCGCGAACTGCTCCTCGGACATCCGCAGCAGCAGGCCGTCGTCGGTGATGCCCGCGTTGCTCACCAGCACCTCGACCGGCCCGTGCTGCTCCTCGACCTCGCGGAAGGCGCGGTCGACGTCGTCGGCGCTGGTGACGTCGCAGCGGACGCCGACCAGCCCCTCCGGCGGCGTGCCGCGGTGCGTGACGGCGACCCGGTGCCCGGCCGCCGCGAGCGCCCGCGCGGTGGCCAGGCCGATGCCGCGGCTACCGCCGGTGACCAGGACGGAGCGGCCGGTCGTCACAGCTGCTCCAGGTCGTCCGGCGTCGCGACCGAGACGGCGCGCACGCCCGGCGCGCACCGCTTGACCAGGCCGGTGAGCACGCCGCCCGGACCGACCTCGACGACGGTGTCGACGCCGCGCTCGACGAGCGCCTCGACGGTCTGGCGCCACCGCACGGGCGCCGTCAGCTGGCGCGAGAGCAGGTCGGGCCAGTCGCCGTCGTACGGCGCGGCGGTGACGGCGGACAGGACGGTCGCGCCCCGGTCGTGCCAGGCGGCGGCGCCCAGCGCGGCGTCGAGCCGCTGCTGAGCCGGTGCCATCAGCGGGGTGTGGAAGGCGCCGCCGACCGGCAGCGGCAGCACCCGGCGGGCGCCGGCGGCGGTGAGCGCCTCCCTGGCTGCGGCGACGCCGTCCGCGGTCCCGGAGACGACGACGTGCGCGGGGGCGTTGTGGTTGGCCACCCAGACGCCCTCGACGCCGTCGACGACGCGCCCGACCGCCTCGTCGCCCAGGCCCAGCACGGCCGCCATGGTCCCCCCGCGGGCGTCCGCGGCGGCCTGCATCGCTGCGCCGCGCTCGGCCACGACCCGGACGCCGTCCGCCGGTGCCAGCACCCCGGCGGCCACCAACGCCGTCACCTCGCCCAGCGAGTGCCCGGCCAGGGCGACGACGTCGTCCACCCGCTCGCGCACGGCGTGCAGCGCCAGCACCGAGGTGAGGAAGGTGGAGAGCTGGGCGTTCACGGTCCGGCGCAGCTCGGCGGCGTCGGCGTCCACCAGCAGGTGGGCCAGGTCCCGTCGGGAGACGTGCGAGGCGTGCTCGACGAGCGGCCACGCCGGGCTGTCCCGCCAGGGCGCGCCCATGCCGGGGCGCTGCGACCCCTGGCCGGGGAACACGAGGGCCGTTCGTCGCGGAGGCACGACGAGGGATCCTGCCAGCGCGGCGTGGGCGGCGCGAGACGGCGGCACAGCGCCCCGCCGCCGCGCGGCCGGGACGCGCACGGGTCGTGGGCCGCCGCGCGTGGCCCTACGCTCGTCGCCGTGAAGCGCCTGCCCGAGCCGCGCCGCGTCGTCGTCACCGGCCTCGGCGTCGTGTCGCCCGCCGGCACCGGGCCGGAGGCGTTCTGGAAGGGGCTGCAGACGCCGCCCGCGGACGAGCGGGAGCGGCGGGTCGAGGGCTTCGACCCCTCACCCTGGCTGTCGCCGAAGGAGGCGCGCCACCTCGACCGGTTCGGCCAGCTGGCCATCGCCGCCGGCGAGATGGCGGTCGACGACGCCGGCGGGGCCGCCGCGCTGCTCGACGGGCGCGACCGCGCGCGCGCCGGCGTGCACCTGGGCACCGGCATCGGCGGCGTCGGCACGCTCGAGACGCAGGTCGGCGTGCTCGCCGACCGCGGGCCACGCCGGGTCTCGCCGTTCACCATCCCGATGGTCATGCCCAACGCCGGGGCCGCCGCGCTGTCGCTGCGCTGGGGGCTGACCGGCCCGAGCGAGACGCTGACGACGGCCTGCGCCGCCGGCACCCACTCGGTCGCGGCGGGCGCCCGGCTGGTCGCCGACGGCCGGTGCGACATCGTGCTGGCCGGCGGCGCCGAGTCGTCCATGACGCCGACGACGCTCGCCGCGTTCGGCATCATGACGGCGCTGTCGTCGTCCGGCGTCTCGCGGCCCTTCGACGCCGCCCGCGACGGGTTCTGCATCTCCGAGGGCGCCGCCGTGCTCGTGCTCGAGGAGCGGGCGTCGGCGCTGGCCCGCGGCGCGCGCGTCTACGGCGAGGTGCTCGGCAGCGGCAGCACCTGCGACGCCCACCACATCACCGCGCCGGCGCCGGGCGGCACCGGCGCGGCGCAGTGCATGCGGCTCGCCCTCGACGACGCCGACCTGCGGCCGCAGGACATCCGGGCCGTCAACGCCCACGGCACCTCGACGCCGCTCAACGACGCCGCGGAGGCGGCCGCCGTCAGGGCGGTGTTCGGCGCCGGGGCCGTGCCGGTGAGCAGCATCAAGGGCGTCACCGGGCACAGCCTGGGCGCCGCGGGGGCGGTCGAGGCGGTGTCGGTGCTGCTCTCGTTCGTGCACCGCGAGCTGCCGCCGACGATGGGCACGGCCGACGTCGACCCGGCCCTCGAGGTCGACGTCGTGCTCGCGCCGCGGCCGTGGGAGCCGGGGCCGACCGTGAGCAACTCCTTCGGCTTCGGCGGCCACAACGGCTCGCTCGTGCTCGCACCGCCGTCGTGACCGGCCGCCCGCCGGGCCCCTCGCTGCGCTCCCGCCCGGGCAGTGACCCCGGCCGGCTCGCCGACGACCTCGCGCTCGCGCACGAGCTGGCCGACGCCGCTGACACCCTGACGCTGGACCGGTTCCGCGCCGTCGACCTGCACGTCGAGA
Source organism: Mycobacteriales bacterium (assembly GCA_035554015.1). Taxonomy (GTDB): domain Bacteria; phylum Actinomycetota; class Actinomycetes; order Mycobacteriales; family SCTD01; genus DATLGD01. The sequence goes on along the minus strand of DATMJH010000334.1, from coordinate 4,820 downwards.
GCAAGCCCGACCTGACGCCGGTGAGCGACGCCGACCTCGCCGTCGAGCGCGCCGTCCGGAACCTGCTCGCGCAGCGCCGGCCCGGTGACGCGGTGCTCGGCGAGGAGCACGGCAGCACCGGCGACGGCCCGCGGCAGTGGGTGGTGGACCCGGTCGACGGCACCAAGAACTTCGTCCGCGGCGTGCCGGTGTGGGCGACGCTCGTCGCGCTGCAGGTCGAGGGCTCGGTCGACGTCGGCGTGGTGAGCGCGCCGGCCCTCGGCCGCCGCTGGTGGGCCGCCCGCGGGCTCGGTGCGCACGCCGGGCGGTCGCAGCGGGACGCCGCCGCGCTGCGGGTGAGTGCGGTCGGGTCGCTGGCCGACGCGTCGCTGTCGTTCTCGTCGCTGTCGGGATGGCAGGAGCAGGGCCGGCTCGACGGGCTGCTGGCACTGACCCGGCGCTGCTGGCGCACCCGGGCCTACGGCGACTTCTGGTCGCACGTGCTCGTCGCCGAGGGCGCGGTCGACCTCTCGTGCGAGCCGGAGGTCTCGCTGTGGGACCTCGCGGCGCTCCAGGTGGTCGTCGAGGAGGCCGGCGGGCGGTTCACCGACCTGTCCGGCGCCGCCCGGCCCGACGGCGGCAGCGTCGTCTGCACCAACGGGCTGCTGCACGACGAGGTGCTGGCCCTGCTCGGCGGCTGACGGCCACGACCTCGGCGACGTCTGCGGTTCCGACACGTCCTGACGGGTCGGAACCGCAGATGTCGCGCGGGTGCGACCGCCTCGCAGGCAGGTCAGTCGCGCGTGGTCCCGCAGTCGGTGCAGCGCCGGCGCCGGCCGGCATTGGGCGTCGCGCAGTTCTCGCACGTCCACGGCGGTGGCGCGGGAGGGCGCGGACGTCGCCGCCGGGCGCGCGGCGGGGGGACCGGGAGCTCGAGGGTTCCGGGCATGCCCCCCAGTGCACGCCGCCGAGGTTCCGGGCGTGCGAACGCCGCGCTACGTGCCGGTTTCGGCTGGGGGTCGGTCGAGCGCTCAGCGGTCGGCGGACGCCGCGCGCAGGTCGATGACCGTGGCCCCCGGCTCCAGCCCGTCCACCAGCGTCGCGGCCGGCAGCCGACCCTCGGCCCACGCCCACAGCAGCTCCTCGCGCAGCCGCGCCACCTCGGTGCGCAGCGTGGCGAGCGCCCGCTGGGCGACGGCGGCCTGCTGCTCGGCAGCGGCGGCGCGGGCCTCCGCGGCCGCCGCCGCGGCGGCGTGCGCGTCGGCCAGCTCCCGCAGGTGGCGCAGCTCGTCGGCGACCTGCCGCAGCAGCACGGCCTGACGCCGAGCGGCCTCCCGGCGGGCCGCCCGGCCGGGCAGCAGCCGCGCCAGGAGCCCCGAGCGCTTGGCGTGCCGACCGCGGGCCATGGCCGGCAGGCTAGGCACCGGCAGCCCGCCGGCGGGTGCGCCACGCCGAAGCGGCGTCAGGCGGCGTCGCGCAGCGGCCGGCGGCTGTGCGCCTCGACCGCGGCCAGGTCGGCCGGGACGGCACGGCGGCGCCGTGACCACCACGCGGTGAGCCCCGGCGCGGCGGCAAGGGCGGCGGCGTCGAACCACGCGTAGCCGCCGGCGATGCCGCTCGGCGGGTTGCCGATCGTCACGACGCCGAGCACCGGGTCGACCGCGCCCCAGGTCCACGTGCCGAGCGAGGTGCCGACGATCTCGAGGTAGCTGACGACGAGGAACGCGCCGACGTAGACCAGCGGGCTGCGGCCGCGCCAGGCGAACAGCACCAGGCAGCCGTACCAGAACGCGCCCAGCGCGTCCGGCTGCGGTGACCACATCAGCCCCCACAGCGCCCACGCCCCGCCGACGACGAGCACCGCGCCGAGCAGCCGCCGCCCGTGCCGTCGCGCGAAGCCGGTGCGGCCGAACGACAGCGCTGCGAGGTAGACCAGCCCGTGGCCGGGGGGCACGAACATCGGCACGGTCCCGAGCCGGTACTCGTAGACGCCGAGCCACCACGAGAAGACGTACTCGACGCACGTGGCGAACACCACGACGACGCTCACCTGGGTGCGCACCAGCGGGGTCTCGCGGCGCAGGAGCGCCAGCAGCAGCACCCACGTCGGCACGCCGAGGAGCACCTGCTGTGGCAGCACGCCGTCGCCGGCGGTCGCTCGCTCCGCGAGCAGGACCACCGCGATCCACCCGACGACGGCGCCGGTCAGCACGGCGTCACGGGAGGGCCTCACCGGCTCCAGGCTGCCAGACGCCGGTGCGGCCGGGCCGCGGTCACGCCTCCGGCAGCTCCACCCTGGCCGGCCCCTGGCCGTGCACCTCGAGGTCGTAGGCCACCTGGCAGAAGCCGTGGTTGCAGTAGCCCCGCGGGTTCTTGTGCAGGTACTGCTGGTGGTGGTCCTCGGCGTAGTAGAACGGCCCCGCCTCGGCGAACGGGCGGATCTCGGTGGTGATCTCGCCGTAGCCGGCGGCGGTGAGCGCGGCCTGGTAGCGGTCGCGCGAGCGCTTGGCGAGGTCGGCCTGCTCGTCCGTCGTCGGGTAGAGCGCCGTGCGGTACTGCGTGCCGATGTCGTTGCCCTGGCCCATGCGCTGGGTCGGGTCGTGGTTCTCCCAGAACGCCTTGAGCAACGTCTCGTACGACGCCCGCGCCGGGTCGTAGACGACCTGCACGGCCTCGGTGTGGCCGGTGCGGCTGGTGCAGGTCTCCTCGTACGTGGGGTTCGGCGTGTAGCCGCCGGCGTAGCCCGCGGCGGTCGAGTGCACGCCGTCGAGCTGCCAGAAGATGCGCTCGGCGCCCCAGAAGCAGCCCATGCCGACGTACGCCAACTCGTAGCCCTCGGGCCACGGACCGGTCATCGGCGTGCCGAGCACGACATGGGTCGGCGCGACGGGCATCGGCGTCGGACGGCCGGGCAGCGCCTGGTCGGGGGTGACCAGCTCGGTCGAGCGGCGGGAGAACAGCATCGAGCGCTCCAGGGGTCAGGGGACTGACCGGGACAACACCTGCCGTCGGCGGGCCGTTCCCTAGTGACCGCCGGGCTCCACCTGGAGCTGCAGGTACTGCTGCTCGCCGAGCGTCTCGACGAGCGAGATCTGCGTCTCGAGGTAGTCGACGTGCTCCTCCTCGGAGGTCAGGATCTGTTCGAGCAGCAGCCGGCTCACGGTGTCGGCCCTGTCCTGGCAGACGACGATGCCGCGGCGCAGCGCCTCCATGGCGTGCACCTCGACGGCCAGGTCGGCCGACAGCTGCTCGGTCACCGTCTCGCCGATGCGCACCGGGTCGAGCCGCTGCACGTTCGGGTGGCCGTCGAGGAACAGGATCCGCTCGATGAGCAGGTCGGCGTGCTTCATCTCGTCGATCGACTCGCCGTAGGTGTAGTCGCCCAGCTTCGTGAAGCCCCAGTTCTTCTGCATGCGCGCGTGCAGGAAGTACTGGTTGACCGCGGTGAGCTCGTTGGTCAGCACCTCGTTGAGGATCTCGATGACCTCAGGGTCGCCCTGCACGCTGCCTCCTCGGGGCTCGGGTGGCCGTCGAGGCGGCCACGAGCCGAAGGCTAGCGGGCCGCCGGCCGCAGCGGCAGGTCTGCGGGCCGGTCAGCCGGTCAGCCGGCGAGCGCGGCGGCCGGCGAGCCGGCGTCGTCGGCGGCCGGCGCGAGCGCCTGCTCGATGCGAGCGCGCAGCGAGGCCAGGCAGCCGCCGCAGCCGGTGCCGGCGTGCGTGGCACGGACGACCGAGCGCGGGTCGCGGGCGCCGGCGCTGATCGCGGCGTCGACGGCGCGCTCGCTGACGACGCGGCAGTGGCAGACCAGCACGGGAGGAGCTCCTCGATCGGCGACTGAGGTAAGGGCAACCTTAACCGCATCGACCACCGGACGTCGAGGGCGGTGGCCTCACTCGCCGTCGCGAGGGGAGCCCTCCCCCAGCCAGCGCGCCAGCTTGCCGCCGCGGGCGACGGCGCGCAGCCGGTCCTCGACCTCGGCCCGCACCTCGCTGGGGACGACGAACAGCACCGAGTCTCCGCGCAGCAGCGCGGTGTCCGGGCCGGGGACGACGGAGCGGCCGTCCCGCACGATGAGGGTGGTCTGCGCGCCGGCGGGCAGCCGCAGCTCGTCGACATAGACACCGTGCAGCAGCGAGCCCGGGCCGACGCGGACCCGGAGCAGGTCCGCGCGCAGGTCGTCGAGCGGCGCGGCCTCGACGTCGAGCTCCCGGACCTGGTCGCGGTCCACCACCCGCAGCAGCCGGCCGGCAGCTGGCAGCGTCGGTGCCTGCACGAGCGTGAAGACGACGACGAGCACGAACACCGCGTCGACGATGCGCTCGGCACCGGCGACCCCCTCGGTCACCGGGATCGTCGTGACGACGATCGGCACCGCCCCGCGCAGGCCCGCCCACGACAGGAACGCCTGCTCCCTCCAGGGCCGGCGGAACGGCAGCGCCGACAGCGCCACGGCCAGCGGGCGGGCGACCAGCGCCGAGGTGACCCCGATCAGCAGTGCCTCCGGCACGGCGGCCAGCAGCCGCTCCGGCGACGCGAGCAGGCCCAGCAGCACGAACAGCGCGGCCTCGGCCATGAGCGCGAGGGAGGCGGTGAAGCCCAGGACCGCGCGCCGGTGCGGCAGCCGCCGGTTGCCGAGCACCAGGCCGGAGACGTAGGCGGCGAGGAAGCCGCTGGCATGCAGGGCGTTGGCGCCGGCGAAGGCGAGCAGCGCCAGGCCGACGGTCGCCAGGGGATAGAGGCCCGCCGACGGCAGCGCGACGCGCAGCAGCAGCGCGGCGCCGAGCCAGCCGGCCAGCAGCCCGAGCGCCGCCCCGGCGACCAGCTCGAACACGACCGTGCCG
>DATMJH010000333.1:0-8703 GCA_035554015.1 Mycobacteriales bacterium | reverse complement strand
GCGACGTCGTCCTCGAGGGGGACGCTGGTGGCCGGCATCCAGGAGATGTCGGCGGACTCGACGGTCAGGCCGGCGTCGGTGCAGGCCAGCCGGACGGCGTGGGTGTCGGTGGCCTCGCACACCACCTCGAACGCCTCGCCGAGGTCGTTCACGTCCTCCGCACCGGCCTCGAGCACGGCCAGCGTGACGTCGTCCTCGGTGACCGCCGGTCCGTCCGCGGGGTCCTTGGTGACCAGCACGACGCCCTTGCGGTTGAACAGGTACGCCACCGAGCCGGGGTCGGCCGGGTTGCCGCCGTTGCGCGTGATGGCGGTGCGCACCTCGGCTGCGGCGCGGTTGCGGTTGTCGGTGAGGCACTCGACGAGGATCGCGACGCCGGCCGGGCCGTACGCCTCGTAGGTGATCTCCTCGTAGGCGGCGGCGTCGCCCAGCTCGCCGCTGCCGCGCTTGACCGCCCGCTCGATGTTGTCGTTCGGGACCGAGTTCGACTTCGCCTTGGCGATCGCGTCGGCGAGCGTCGGGTTGCCGGCCGGGTCACCGCCGCCGGTGCGAGCAGCGACCTCGATCGTCTTGATGAGCTTGGCGAACAGCTTGCCCCGCTTGGCGTCGACCACGGCCTTCTTGTGCTTGGTGGTCGCCCACTTGGAGTGGCCGCTCACGGGCGGGCCTCCTTCACGATCTCTCCCGGACCATCTGGCAGAACAGCGCGTGCACCCGGCCGTCGCCGGTGAGCTCGGGGTGGAACGACGTGGCCAGCACCGGACCCTGCCGCACCGCGACGACCCTACCGGCGGCCGGGAGCCCGTCCGGGACGCGCGCGAGCACCTCGACGCCGTCGCCGGTGCGCTCGACCCACGGGGCGCGGATGAACACCCCGTGCACCTCGCCGACGCCCGCCAGGGGCAGGTCGGCCTCGAAGCTGTCGACCTGCGAGCCGAAGGCGTTGCGGCGCACCGTGACGTCGAGCGCGCCGAGCACCGGCTGGTCCGGGCGGCCGTCCAGCACCTCGCGCGAGAGCAGGATCATCCCGGCGCACGACCCGAACGCGGGCGTGCCCGCGGCCAGCAGGTCGCGCAGCGGGTCGAGCATCTCGAACCGGCCGAGCAGCCGGCCGATCGTCGTGGACTCGCCGCCCGGCAGCACCACGCCGTCCAGCCGGTCGAGATGCTCCGGCCGCCGCAGCGGCACCGGGTCGACGCCGGCCTGGCGCAGCACCGCCACGTGCTCGCGCACGTCGCCCTGCAGGGCCAGCACCCCGATCCGAGGGCGGGCGCTCATGGCCCCTCCCCCCTGCCGCGATCTTCGTCCCGTGGCCCCGCGCCACGCCTGGACGAAGGCAACAGGACGAAGATCGGCGCGGGGTGGGGGGCTACCAACCGCGGGTGGCCAGCAGGTCGCCCGCGCCGAGGGAGTCGCTCGCGATGCCCACCATGGCCTCGCCGAGGCCGCGGCTCACCTTGGCGACGCGCTCGGCGTCGTCGAAGTACGCCGTCGCCTCGACGCAGGCGCGGGCGCGGGCGGCCGGGTCGCCGCTTTTGAAGATGCCGCTGCCGATGAAGACCCCGTCGGCGCCGAGCTGCATCATCATCGCCGCGTCGGCCGGCGTGGCGACGCCTCCTGCGACGAACAGGACGACGGGCAGCCGCCCGAGCTCGGCGGTCTCGCGCACGAGGTCGACCGGGGCGCGCAGCTCCTTCGCCGCGGCGAACAGCTCGCTGTCGTCCATGACGGTGAGGCGCTTGATCTCCGCCAGGATGGTGCGGATGTGCGTGGTGGCCTGGCTGACGTCTCCGGTGCCGGCCTCGCCCTTCGACCGGATCATCGCGGCGCCCTCGGCGATGCGTCGGAGCGCCTCGCCGAGGTTCGTCTGCGGCGCGACGAACGGCACGGTGAACGCGCGCTTGTCGATGTGGTGCGTCCAGTCGGCGGGGGTGAGCACCTCGGACTCGTCGACGTAGTCGACGCCGATGGCCTGCAGCACCTGCGCCTCGACGAAGTGGCCGATGCGCGCCTTGGCCATCACCGGGATGCTGACCTCGGCCCGGATGCCGTCGATCATGTCCGGGTCGGACATGCGGGCGACGCCGCCGTCGCGGCGGATGTCGGCGGGCACGCGCTCGAGCGCCATGACGGCGGCGGCTCCGGCGGCCTCCGCGATCTGCGCCTGCTCGGCGTCGACGACGTCCATGATGACGCCGCCCTTGAGCATCTCGGCCATCCCGCGCTTCACGCGGTCGGTGCCCACGGCGGTGCCGGCAGCAGGACCGGCGGGGGGCGGGGTCGCGTCGGTGGCGGGCACGGGCGGAGCTCCTCGGTGCGGCGGGGCCGGAGCGGGGGCTCCGACCCGCCGAGTCTAGGTCAGCGGAACGGTTCTCAGGCGACCGAGAACGGCAGTCCGGCCGGCTGCAGCAGCACCAGGGTCGGGCCCGGCTTCAGCGGGACGGGCTTGCCGGCGGCGTCGACCAGGCGGGTGCCCTCCGACGGCTTCGCGCGGTGCCACGAGCCCTGCACGCGCACCCCGTCGCGCAGCACGTGCAGCGTGCCGGTCCCGGTCGTCACCGTGTACGGCGTGACGGCACCGGTGACGTCGCGGTAACCGCTGCCCTTCACCGGCACCTGCTGCACCACGACGTTCGCGGCCGTGAAGCCCTGCAGGAGGGCGCGCCCATCTGCTCCGGGACGGCGTAGAAGTTCTTGGCGTCTCGCCGACGCTCGCCGATGCGGTAGAGCGCAGGGTGGTCGTCGTACGAGGCGTTCGCCAGCACCCCCCGCTGGACGGCCGCGCGGAAGGCGGCGAGGACGCCCTCGTTCGCGCCGGAGAAGCCCACCGAGGGCCGGCCGTACTGCGCCAGCAGCTCGATGTCGCTCTCGCGGAGGCTGCGGATCGGCCCGACCTGCCCGCCGTAGGGCTGCGAGTACACCGCGAGGAACCGCGTGGCGCCGCCCTCGACGAGCTCGAGGTACAGCACGGCGGCACCCTCGAGGCCCTTGTAGAACGGCCGTGCGAGGGGGGCGTTGTCGACCTTGACGGCGACGACCGACGTCGTGGGCTGCGGCGGTGCGCCGGTCAGCGGGTCGACCGGCGGCGGGGCCGGCGGCGTGCTCGGCGTCGGTGCGGCCGTCCTGGTCGGCGACGCCTGCGGCTCGGGCTCGTCCCCTCCGCCGCACCCTGCCACGGCGAGGGCGACGGCGAGCACGACGGCGGACACCCGGCGGAAGCGGTGCTGGACGGTCACGCCGCTCCACACTAACGGCGCCGGCCGCCGTGCCGGGACAGCAGCGACGTGTCGTCGATCTCGAAGAACTGCGGCAGCTCGCGGTGGCCGGCCAGCCGGAACAGCCGGGGGACGCGCCGCCGGCGCAGCGCGCGGGTGTCCTCGACCGCCGCGTTGTGGAACGACCGGGCCAGGCCCACCCGCGTCACCGCCGCGTCGAGCTCGTGCAGGTCGGCACCGGGCGGCAGAGCCGGCAGCACCGACCGCAGCGATCGGGTCAGGTCGTTCTCCACCGCCTCCCGGCCGGCGTCGCCGGCGTCGAGCGACGCCTGCGCCGCGCGCTCCAGCTCCGCACCCTCTCGCGGCGGCAGCAGCGGGACCAGCGCGCGGGCGGCCGCCGCCCGGCGGGCCAGCTGCGCGTCGAGCGCCGCCCACGCGGCGTCCACCCGCGCGTGCAGCCGATCGAGCCGGCCGGCGGTCCAGGACAGGTACACCCCCGCCAGCAGCAGCGCGACGACGAGCAGGACCGCCGTGGTGACGCTCACCGGCCAGGTCCCACGGTGAGCCTCACGGCCGTCTCACGAGGACCGGCCGGAGCGCACCGCGACCCAGCGGCGCAGGGTCGGCAGCAGACGCCCGGCGTCGTCCTCGTCGGACGGACCGCCGGCGTCACGCCCGAGCAGCGTGTCGAGGTCGGCGTCGAGGTCCACCGGCTGCGGCACCGGCGCGGCCGCCACGGAGGCCTCGTAGACCTCGACGATGCGCGCGGTGACGGTGTGCCAGTCGTACTGCAGCACCGCCTCGGCCGCCGCGGACGAGAGCGCGGCGCGGCGGTCGGCGTCGTGGAGCAGGTCGGCGAGCGAGGCGGCCAGGGCGCCTGCGTCGCCCACCGGGCACAGCACGCCGACCCGGCCGTCCTCCAGCACGCGCCGGAACGCCGGCAGGGCGCTGGCCACCACCGGCGTGCCGGTCGCCATCGCCTCGGCGAGCACGATGCCGAAGGACTCGCCGTGCGTGTTGGGCGCGCAGTACACCTCACCGCTCGCGTACACCCGCGGCTTGTCCGCCTCGGCGACCAGGCCCAGCAGCTCCACCCGGTCGCGCAGCGAGCGGGGCACAGCGCTGCGGACCTCGTCGACGTCGCCCGGTCCGGCCACGAGCAGCCGCGCCTCCGGCGCCCGCTCGACGAGCTCGGGCAGCGCCTCCAGCAGCACCGCGAGGCCCTTGCGCGGCTCGTCGATGCGGCCGAGGAACACGACCGTGCCGGTCGGGTCGCGACCGGGGAGCGGCGCCGCGCCGGCGAAGCGGCCGACGTCGACGCCGTTCGGCACGAGGACGGCGTCGCCGCCGACGTGCTCGACGACGACGCGACGGGCGGCGGGCGACACGGCGATCCGACCGGTGATCTTCTCGAGCGCGGGCTGCATCGCGCCGCCGAACATCTGCAGCGCCCGCGAGCGCGTCATGGACGTGTGGAAGGTGGCGACGATCGGGCCGCTGGCCGCGAAGCAGGCGAGCATCGACACGCTCGGCACCATCGGCTCGTGCACGTGCAGCACGTCGAAGCGGTTGTCACGCAGCCAGCGGCGCGTCCTGGCCAGCGACAGCGGGCCGAACACCAGCCGTGCCACCGAGCCGTTGTACGGGATGGGGACGGCGCGGCCGGCCGGCGTCACCCACGGCGGCAGGTCGTCGGCGTCCGGGTCGTCGACGGGTGCGAGGACCTGCACCTCGTGCCCCCGCTCCAGCAACGCGCTGACGAGGTCGTGCACGTGCGCCTTGACGCCGCCAGGGGTGTCCCAGGTGTACGGGCACACCATGCCGACCCTCACGCCGGCTCCCGGCGCCGCGGGTCGTCGGGCGCGAGGTCGTCGAGCCACAGCCGCTGCAGCATGTGCCAGTCGGCCGGGTGCGCCGCGATGCCCTGGGCGAACGCGTCCGCCAGCTGCTGCGTCATCCGCCCGACGTCGGAGTGCGGGATCTCCGGGTGGACCACGGCACGCCAGCCCTGCTCGCGGAACGACAGGGTGACCGGCAGCAGCACCGCGCCGGTGCGCAGGGCGAGCGCGGCGGGGCCCGCCGGCATCCTGGTGCGGGCGCCGAAGAAGTCGACCCCGACGCCGCGCGCGGACAGGTCGCGGTCGGCGAGCAGGCACAGCGTGCCGCCGGCCCGGAGCCGTTCGGTCAGCACCGCGAACGGCGGCTGCCCGCCGGTCAGCGGCAGCACCTCCATGCCGAGCCCCTCGCGGAACGCGACGAACCGGTCGTACAGAGACTCGGGCCGCAGCCGCTCGGCGACGGTCGTGAAGGGCACGCCCTGCCCGACCAGCCAGGCGCCGGCGTGGTCCCAGTTGCCGGAGTGCGGGAGCGCGAGGACCGCACCCCGGCCCGAGCGCGCGGCGGCGTGGAGGGCACCGGGCGGGTCGACCAGCTCCATGCCGGCCTGGATACGCTCCGCCGGCGTGACCGGCAGCCGGAACACCTCGCACCAGTAGCGGGCATAGGACCGCAGCCCCTCGCGCACGAGCGCCTCGGGCTCCGCCCCGGGCGCGACCCGGGTCAGGTTGCGCCGCAGCCGGTCGACGGCGGGCCCGCCGCGGAGCGCAGCGAGGTCGGCTCCCGCGCGGAACAGCCGGTGCGCCGCGGGCTCCGGCAGCGCCCGCACCAGCGACCAGCCGGCGGCGAACGCGCCGCTCGTGACCGTGCCGGCGAGCAGCCCGGCGACCGCGCCGGGACTCGGCAGCCGGCCGTGCAGGCCGGTCGCGGTGCGCGGCACCACCGTCAGCGGGCCTGCGCGACGGACGCCTGCCGGCGCACCTCGAGCAGTCGCTGGACGACGGTGACGGCCGAGACGGCGGCGAGCACCCACAGCAGCACGGCGAGCGCGACGTCGACCCCGAGCCCGGCGAGCGCGGTGCCGAGCAGGACGAGGATGAGCCGCTCGGCGCGCTCGGCCAGGCCGACGTCGCAGCGCAGCCCCAGCCCCTCGGCCCGGGCCTTGGCGTAGCTGACGATGCCGCCGCTGACGAGGCAGAACAGCGACAGCCCGAGCAGCAGCCGGTCGTCGCCGTCGCCGGCGAACCACAGCGCCAGCCCGCTGAAGATGGCGGCGTCCGCGATGCGGTCGCAGGTCGAGTCCAGCCAGGCGCCGAACACGGTCGCGGTACCACGGCGGCGAGCCATCGCGCCGTCGAGCAGGTCGGTGAGCACCGACAGCACCACGACGACGGTGCCGACGAGGAACGACCCTCGCGGGAAGAGCACCAGCGCGCCGGTGACCGCGCCGGCCGTGCCGACGGCCGTGACGGCGTCGGGCGACACGCCGGCGCGCAGCAGCGCACCGGCGACCGGGTCGACGGCGCGGTTCACGGCCGGGCGCACGCGCAGGTTGAGCATCGCGCCGCCGTCCTCCCTGACCTTCCGCCCGGCCGTCCTCGCGGTGACGGCCCGGACCGACCATAGTGGGCGCCCGACCGCTCGAGCTTCCCTGTCGAGTCGGGCGGGACGGGCGCCGGTGCAGGAGGGCAGATGGCCAAGGTCACGTCGGAGTCCCGCCGAGCCGCGGGGCGCGATGCCGGGGTCGCGCCCGCGCCGCGGCCGGCCGAGCACGTCCGCAACGTGGCGGTCGTCGGGCCCGCCGGGGGTGGCAAGACGACCCTGCTCGAGTCGCTGCTCGCGCGCGCCGGCGCGATCGCCCGCGCCGGCAGCGTCGCCGACGGCACCACGGTGCTCGACAGCGACGACGTCGAGGTGCAGCGGCAGCACACCGTGTCGATGTCGGTGGCCGCCGTCGAGCACGGCGACGCCAAGCTCAACCTCGTCGACACCCCCGGCGGTCCCGACTTCGTCGGCGAGCTGCGGGCCGGGCTGCGCGCCTGCGACGGCGCGCTGTTCGTCGTGTCCGCCGTCGGCGGGCTCGACGCGCGCACGACGCAGCTGTGGGAGGAGTGCGCCGCGGTGGGCATGCCGCGCGCCGTCGTGATCACCCAGCTCGACCGGCCGCGGGCCGACTTCGACGAGACCCTGGCGGTCTGCCAGCGGCTGCTCGGCGACGGCGTCCACCCGGTGCTGCTGCCGCTGCACGGCGACGACGGCGAGGACGTCGTCGGCGTGCTCGACCTGCTGCGGCTGCGGGTGAGCGACTGGAGCGGCGGCGAGCCGGCCGAGCGCGACCCCGACGCCGAGCACCTGTCGGCGGTCGAGGGACTGCGGGCCGAGCTGCTCGAGGCGGTCATCGCCGAGAGCGAGGACGAGACGCTGCTCGACCGCTACCTCGGCGGCGAGGAGCTCGACCTCGACCTGGTCGTCACCGACTTCGAGCGGGCGGTGGCCCGGGGCCACTTCCACCCGGTGCTGGGCGTCTCGCCGCTGTCCGGACCCGGAACGGCGGAGCTGCTCGACCTGCTCGTGGCGGGCTTCCCGTCTCCGTTGGAGCACGGCTGCCCACCGGTCACGACTCCCGACCGCGCGCCGGCAGCGCCGCTGACCTGCGACCCGGCCGGACCGCTGGCCGCGGAGGTGGTGCGCACGACCGCCGACCCCTACCTCGGCCGGGTGTCGATCGTGCGGGTGTTCTCCGGAACGCTGCGGCCGGACACCGCGGTCCACGTCTCGGGTCACTACTCGTCGCTCACCGGCCAGGACCTCGGTCATCCCGACCACGACGAGGACGAGCGGGTCGGCGCGCTGTCGTCACCCCTGGGCGCGGCCATGCGCCCGGTCGCCGAGTGCCCCGCCGGCGACATCTGCGCCGTCACGCGCCTGGCGTCGGCCGAGACGGGCGACACCCTGTCGTCGACCGAGCAGCCGCTGCTCGTCGCGCCGTGGGACCTGCCCGAGCCGCAGCACCCGGTCGCCGTCGCGGCGGCGTCGCGCTCCGACGAGGACAAGCTCTCGACGGCGCTGGCCCGGCTCTCGGCCGAGGACCCCACAGTGCGCATCGAGCGGCGCGCCGACACCGGTCAGCTGCTGCTGTGGTGCCTCGGCGACGCGCACGCCGACGTGCTGCTGGAACGGCTCCGCGGCCGGTTCGGGGTCGCCGTCGAGACGCCGGAGGTCGTGGTGCCGCTCCGCGAGACGCTGGCGAGGGCCGCCACGGCGACCGGCCGGCACGTCAAGCAGTCCGGCGGGCACGGGCAGTTCGCGATCGTCGTCTGCGAGGCGGAGCCGCTCCCGCAGGGCTCGGGGATCGTGTTCGAGCAGCGCGTCGTCGGCGGGGCGGTGCCGTCGCAGTTCCACAGCAGCGTCGAGAAGGGCGTGCGGGCGCAGGCCGAGCGCGGCGTCTCGCAGGACGGCCGGCCGCTCGTCGACGTCAAGGTGGTGCTCGTCGACGGCAAGGCGCACTCGGTCGACTCCTCCGACGCCGCCTTCCAGACGGCCGGGGCCCTGGCGCTGCGGGAGCTCGCCGCGGCAGCCGGCACCCGGGTTCTCGAGCCCTGGGTCGAGCTCGAGGTGGAGGTGCCCAGCGCCTTCGTCGGACCCGTGATGC
>DATMJH010000332.1:0-6103 GCA_035554015.1 Mycobacteriales bacterium | reverse complement strand
GCGCAGGCCCTCGTCCGGGCCGTCCTGCCCTCCGGTGAGCTGCTGTTCTGCGGCCACCACGCCCGCCAGCACGCCGAGGCCCTGGCTCGGGTCGCCGTCCAGGTCGACACCGCGGCGCCGGCTGCCTAGCTGCCCGAGCGGTCCTCCGAGACCGGCTCCTGCGGCGCGTCCCGCGTCGGGGACGCTGCCGCAGGGGCTGCCGCGGTGCGCAGGCCCTCCGCGGCACGCGCGTCGCGCAGCAGCAGTGCGAACTCCTCGGGGTGCGACGCCGCGAGCGCCTCGTAGGCCGCGCGTCGGGCGCGTCGCTCGCGTACTTCCAGATCACCGGAACCGACGGCTCCCAGCAGCGGGCGGCGCACAGTCGGCTCGGCCGGCCGGGCGACCGGGCGGGGCGTCGTGGTGCTGCGCGTCACGGTCGCCGCCTTGCGCCGCACCGGTGCGGTCAGGCAGGCCCGGCAGGTCGGCGAGTCGCCGTCGAACTCCTCGCTCTGGCGGACCTTCCTGCACCGGTCGCACTTCCGCCAGCCGCTCACGGGACCACCGTACGAGAGCCGGGTCAGCTGTCCTGCGCGGGGTCGCCGAGCACCACGAGGAGCGCGCCGGCGTCGACCTGCTGGCCAGCGCTGACATGCACCTGGTCGACCGTTCCGTCGGCAGGCGCCCGCACCGCGTGCTCCATCTTCATCGCCTCGAGCACCAGCAGCACCTCGCCCGCCGCGACGCCCGCACCGGCCTGCGCCGCGACGCGGACGACCGTGCCCGGCATCGGTGCGACCAGCGAGCCGGCCGACAGGCCGGAGCCCGGCTCGGGGTAGCGGTCGTGCTCGACGAGCTCGGTGGCGCCGAGCGCTGAGTCGACGAACCACGACGAGCCGACGGCGGAGACGTCGAACCGGCGCCGCACGCCGTCCACCTCGAGGTCGACCGCGTCTGCGGTCGCTCCGTGCAGCGCCACCGCGCCGATCGAGGTGCCGTCGACGTCCACCGTGAGGCCCGATCTGCCGAACGCGTACGCCACCTCCACGTCGCGGCCCTCGACGCCGAACCGCACCCGCTGCGGGGCGCTGGGAACGCTGCGCCACCCCCACGGCACGTCGGGTTGCGCGTGCCGACGGCGTGCCGCCGCGCCGGCGAGGGCGGCGGCTGCGGCGTGCAGCCGGACGGCGTCGTCGTCCGCGAGCGGCCGGCCGAGCTCGGCAGGGTCGTGCCGGTCGAGGAACGCGGTGTCGACGTCGGCGTCGAGCCACGCGCGTGACCGCAGGACGCGCACGAGCAGGTCGCGGTTGGTCGTGACGCCGTGCAGCCGCGCGCGGGCCAGGGCGTCGGCGAGCCGCAGCGAGGCCTCCTCGCGGGTGGCGCCGTGCGCCAGCACCTTGGCGAGCATCGCGTCGTAGTGGGTGCCGACGACCGAGCCGCTCTCCACGCCGGCGTCGACCCGGACGCCGTCGCCGTCGGGCACCTCGAACCGGTGCAGCACCCCGGTTGCCGGCAGGAAACCCGCCGTCGGGTTCTCGGCGTACAGGCGCACCTCGATCGCGTGGCCGGACAGCCGGGCCTGGTGCACCTCCCGCGGCAGCGGGCGGCCCATCGCGACGAGCAGCTGCAGGCGCACGAGGTCGAGACCGGTGACCAGCTCGGTGACCGGGTGCTCCACCTGCAGCCGGGTGTTCATCTCGAGGAAGGCCGGCTCGCCGTCGGGCGACACGACGAACTCGACGGTGCCGGCGCCGGTGTAGCCGACCGCCCTGGCCGCGGCGACCGCGGCCTCGCACAGCCGCGTGCGCAGCGCGTCGTCGACGGCAGGGGAGGGCGCTTCCTCGACGACCTTCTGGTGCCGCCGCTGGATCGAGCAGTCCCGCTCGAACAGCGCGACGACGTCGCCGTGCGCGTCGGCCATGACCTGGACCTCGACGTGCCGCGGCCGGTCGACGTAGCGCTCGAGGAACACCGTGCCGTCGCCGAACGCCTGCTCCGCCTCGCGCTGCGCGCTGGCGACGGCGTCGGCCAGCTCGGCCGGGTCGCGCACGACACGCATGCCGCGCCCGCCACCACCGGCGCTGGCCTTGACGAGCACCGGGTAGCCGATGCGCTCGGCCAGTGCAGCGACGTCGTCCGGCGGGGCACCCGTCACGTCGACGCCGGGCAGCACCGGCACGCCGGCCTTCTCCATGAGCGCCTTGGCGCCGAGCTTCGAGCCCATCGCCTCGACGGCGTCCGGCGGCGGCCCGATCCACGTCAGGCCGGCGTCGACGACGGCGCGCGCGAACGCGGCGTCCTCCGACAGGAACCCGTAGCCCGGGTGCACGGCGTCCGCGCCGGTGCGTCGCGCCGCGTCCACGAGCAGGTCGGCGCGCAGGTAGGTCTCGGCCGGCGCGCTGCCCGGCAGCCGGACGGCGACGTCGGCCTCGCGCACGTGCGGCAGGTCGGCGTCGGCGTCGGAGAAGACGGCGACGGTGCCGATGCCCATCTCGCGGCAGGTGCGGAAGACGCGGCGGGCGATCTCGCCGCGGTTGGCGACGAGGACGCGGGTGACGGGAGGCATCCGCGTCACATCCTGAAGACGCCGAAGCCGTCGGCGCCCTTCACCGGCACGTTGTGCACCACCGTCAGGCACAGGCCCAGGACGGTGCGGGTGTCACGCGGGTCGATGATGCCGTCGTCGTAGAGGCGGCCGGTGTTGGCCAGCGCCAGCGACTCCTTCTCGATCTGCGCCTCGACCATCTCGCGCATGGCGGCGTCGGCCTCCTCGTCGAACGGCAGGCCGCGCGCGGCGGCGGACTGCCGCGACACGATCGACAGCACGCCGGCCAGCTGCGCCGGGCCCATCACGGCCGACTTCGCGCCCGGCCAGGAGAACAGGAACCGCGGCCCGTACGCCCGGCCGCACATGCCGTAGTTGCCGGCGCCGTACGAGGCCCCCATCACGACCGTGAGGTGCGGCACGGTGCTGTTGCTGACGGCGTTGATCATCTTGGCGCCGTCCTTGATGATGCCGCGCTGCTCGTACTCCTTGCCGACCATGTAGCCGGTGGTGTTCTGCAGGAACACCAGCGGTGTGTCGGCCGAGTTCGCGAGCTGGATGAACTGCGCCGCCTTCTGCGACTCCTCGGCGAACAGCACGCCGCGCGCGTTGGCGAGCACGCCGACCGGGTAGCCGTGGATGCTCGCGAAGCCGGTGACGAGCGAGCTGCCGTACAGCGGCTTGAACTCGTCGAAGCGCGAGCCGTCGACGACCCGCGCGAGCACGTCCCTCGGGTCGAACGGCACGCGCAGGTCGGCCGAGGCGATGTCGAGCAGCTCGTCCTCGTCGAGCAGCGGCGGGTCGGCGGGCAGCGACGGGCCGGGGCCGAGCTTGCGGGAGTTGAGACGCCGGACCACCTGCCGACCCAGCCGGATGCAGTCGAGCTCGTCCTTGGCGAGGTGGTCGGCGAGCCCGGAGGTCCGGGCGTGCATCTCGGCGCCGCCGAGCTCCTCGTCGTCGCTCTCCTCGCCGGTCGCCATCTTGACCAGCGGCGGGCCGCCGAGGAACACCTTCGCGCGCTGCTCGACCATGACGACGTGGTCGCACATCCCGGGGACGTACGCGCCGCCGGCGGTGGAGTTGCCGAAGACGAGGGCGATCGTCGGGATGCGCTCGGCGCTGAACTGGGTGAGCTGCTGGAACAGCCGGCCGCCGGGGATGAAGATCTCGGCCTGCGTCGGCAGGTCGGCCCCGCCGGACTCGACGAGGTTGACGAGCGGCAGCCGGTTCTGCCGGGCGATCTCCATCGCCCGGCCGACCTTCTTCGACGTCACCGGGTTGCTCGCGCCGCCGCGCACCGTCGGGTCGTTCGCGACGAACATGCACTCGACGCCCTCGACGACGCCGATGCCCGTGACGACGCTCGCGCCGATCGGGAAGCTGCTGCCGTACGCGGCCAGCGGCGACAGCTCCAGGAACGGCGCGTCGCGGTCGACCATGAGCTCGATGCGCTCGCGAGGCAGCAGCTTGCCGCGCTCGTGGTGCCGGTCCACGTACTTCTGGCCGCCGCCGAGCCGGGCGGCGTCGAGGTGCTGCTCGTGCTCGGCCAGGTGCGCGAGCATCGCCGCCCGGTTCGCCTGCCGCCGCGCGACGGCGTCCGGGTCGCGGCGGTCGAGCGTGTCGGTCAGGACCGGCACGGTTCCTCCCCTGAGCTGGTGGCCGGAGCGTAGCCCGCCATGTGAACGGGCGTTAGCATCGCGCCATGCAGCGCGCCCTGTACGAGCCCGAGCACGACGCGTTCCGCGCGTCCGTGCGCAGCTTCGTCGACAAGCACGTCGTGCCGTTCCACGAGGAGTGGGAGAAGGCCGGCGTCGTCGACCGGTCGGTCTGGGTGGAGGCCGGCAAGCAGGGCCTGCTCGGCACCGACGTGCCCGAGGAGTACGGCGGCGGGGGAGTGCGCGACTTCCGCTACAACTGCGTCGTCAGCGAGGAGCTCACCCGGGCCGGAGCGAGCGGCGTCGGCTTCACGCTGCACAACGACGTCGTCGCGCCGTACCTGCTCGACCTGACGACCGACGAGCAGAAGGCCCGCTGGCTGCCGGGCTTCGTGTCGGGCGAGACCATCACCGCCATCGCCATGAGCGAGCCCGGCGCCGGTTCGGACCTGCAGGGCCTGACGACCACCGCCCGGCGCGACGGCGGCGACTGGGTGCTCAACGGGTCGAAGACCTTCATCACCAACGGCATCCTCTCCGACCTGGTCATCGTGGTGGCGCGCACCGACCCCGAGGCGGGGGCGCGCGGCTTCTCCCTGCTCGTCGTCGAGCGGGGGATGAAGGGCTTCGAGCGCGGGCGCAACCTCGACAAGGTCGGCATGAAGGCGCAGGACACCGCCGAGCTGTTCTTCGACGACGTCCGCGTGCCGGCGGGCAACCTGCTCGGCAAGGAGGGCGGCGGCTTCATCCACCTCATGGAGAAGCTGCCGCAGGAGCGGCTGTCGATCGCCGTCGTCGCCGTCGCGGCTGCGCGCAAGGTGCTCGACATCACCGTCGAGTACTGCAAGGGACGCACCGCGTTCGGCCGGCCGATCGGCTCGTTCCAGAACACCCGTTTCGTGCTCGCCGAGATGGAGACGGAGGTGACCGTCGCCGAGCACTTCGTCGAGAAGGCGGTGCTCGAGCACAACGCCGGCCGGTTCACCGTGCAGGACGCCGCGATGGCCAAGTGGTGGACCACCGAGCTGCAGAAGCGCGTCGTCGACCAGTGCGTGCAGCTGCACGGCGGCTACGGCTACATGCTCGAGTACCCGGTGGCGAAGGCGTTCATCGACTCGCGCGTGCAGACCATCTACGGCGGCACGACCGAGATCATGAAGGAGATCATCGGCCGGTCGCTCGGTGTCTGAGGCCCGCTCGCCGATCGACGGGGTGCGCGACCACCTCCGCGCCCTGGGCGACAGGGTCGACGACGCGATCCTCCCGCCGCACTACCCGACCTGCCTCGGCTGCGGCCCCGACGCCGAGCAGGGCTACCACCTGCAGGTGCGGCGCGAGGGCGACGAGATGGTCGCCGAGCACGTCTTCGAGCCGCGGCACAGCGGGGCCCCCGGCATCGCGCACGGCGGCGCGGTCGCGACCGTGGTCGACGACGTCCTCGGCTTCCTGCTGTACGTCGTGCGCGTCCCGGGCGTGACCCGCAAGCTGGAGGTGGAGTACCTCCGGCCGGTGCTCATCGGCGTGCGGTACACGATCCGGGCGAGGGTCGACGCCGTCGACGGCCGCAAGCTGTGGTTCTCCTGCTCGTGCACCGACCCCGACGGCGTGGAGACCTTCCGCGCCACGGGCCTGTTCCTCACCGTGCAGGTGGAGCACTTCGCGCAGGGCACGTCGTCCGGCGGCGGCCAGGCCCCCGTCGCCCCCTGATCGCCCGGCCGCCCCTGATCGACGGGAGCCCTCCCGACGGCTCTCGCGCGGTCGGAACCCGTCGGGAGGGCTCCCGTCGGTCAGCCGAGCAGCGCGGCGAGGGCGGTGCGGCGCAGCAGTGCGCGCAGCCGCTCGGCTGACCGACGGGAGCCCTCCCGACGGGTTCCGACCGCGCGAGAGCCGTCGGGAGGGCTCCCGTCGATCAGGGGCGGCCGGGCGA
>DATMJH010000331.1:0-7293 GCA_035554015.1 Mycobacteriales bacterium | reverse complement strand
GCTCCAGGCCGACGGCAAGATCGTCGCCATGGCCGGCGACGGCGTCAACGATGCCGCCGCGCTGGCCCAGGCCGACCTCGGGCTCGCGATGGGCACCGGCACCGACGTGGCCATCGAGGCGAGCGACCTGACGCTCGTACGCGGCGACCTGCGCGCCGTCGCCGACGCGCTGCGGCTGTCACGGCGGACGCTGCGCACCATTCAGGGCAACCTGTTCTGGGCGTTCGCCTACAACGTGGCCGCGCTGCCGCTCGCGGCCGCCGGCCTGCTGAACCCGCTCATCGCCGGCGCCGCCATGGCGTTCAGCAGCGTCTTCGTCGTGGCGAACAGCCTGCGGCTGAGGACGTTCCGTTCGACGGCGACCTGACCTGCGCCGCCGGTCGAGGGGTGGCAGGGTCGGGGGATGAGCCAGCACCCTGTCGTCGTCGTGGGCGGCGGGCACAACGGCCTCGTCGCCGGCTGCTACCTCGCCCGCGCGGGGCGGCGCGTCGTCGTGCTCGAGGCGAGCGACCGGCTCGGTGGCGGCTCGCGGACCGAGGAGACCGTCCCGGGCCACCGCTTCAACACGCACAGCGCCGCGCACAACATCATCAACATGACCCGCATCCCGGCGGAGCTCGACCTCGCCGGCGCCGGGCTGGAGTACGTGCCGATGGAGCCGTTCGCGACGGGCGTGTTCCGGGACGGCCGCATCGTGCGGTTCTGGCGCGACATCGAGCGGACCGTCGCGTCCATCGCCGAGCACGACCGGGCCGACGCCGAGGCCTATCGGTCGTTCATGCACCGTGCCGTGCCACTCGTGCGCACCGCGGTGACCGGCCTCGAGAGCGGGTCCACCCCCGGCGGGGTGCTGCGCGGCGTGGCCGACAGGCTCGGGCCGCTGGTGCGCGCCGTCCGCCGGTCGGGCGGCCCGATCGGGCTCGCGCAAGACCTCGTGACGCCGTACGGCGCCGTCCTCTCGCGCGACCTGCGCAGCGAGCTGACCCGAGCGCCGGTGGCCGCGTTCGCCAGCCATGCCAGTGCCGGCCCGCACGTGCCTGGCGGGTCGTTCTACGTCTTCTGGCAGGCGGCCTACCACCTGTTCGGACAGTGGCACCCGCGCGGCGGCTCGCAGGCGCTGGCCGACGCGCTCGAGCGGCGGCTGCGCGGCTGGGGCGGCACGGCGCGCACCGGCGCGCCGGTCGTACGGGTCGAGGTGCGCGGTGACCGCGCCGTCGCCGTCGAGCTGGAGGACGGCGAGCGCGTGCCGGCCTCCGCCGTCGTCACCGCCGTCGACGTGCAGACGGCGCTGCTCGACCTGCTCGACCCGCCGCTGTCCGGGGCACCCGCACGTGAGCTGGCAGCGGCGCACCGCGGCAACGCGGTCCAGCTGGTGGTGCACCTCGCCACCGACCGGTTGCCGCCCTACCCCGGTGCGCGCGACGGCGACTGGAACGGCCTGCAGTCGCACGTGGACACCGTGGAGCAGCTGCGCCGGGGCTTCGTCGCGGCGGAGGCGCGCCGGCTGCCGGACGAGCCGCCCACCTACTGCTTCACGCCATCGGTGTACGACGACTCACTCGCCCCGCCGGGGCGGCACACCGTCTACCTCGCCTGCCCGAGCGCCCCGTTCGACGTCGAGTACGGGTGGGACCGGCACGCCGAGGCGTTCGCCGAGGCCATGGTCGACCAGGTGGAGCAGCACGCGCCGGGCTTCCGCGCCTCGATCCGCGACCGTGTCGTGCGCACGCCGGAGCAGATGGCGCGTGAGCTCCGCTGGCCGGGGGCGCACCCGATGCACCTCGACATCAGCCTCGACCAGCTGGCGTTCTTGCGGCCGACCCGGCGGCTCGCCGACCATCGCGTGCCCGGCGTCGCGAACGTGTTCACGTGCGGCGCCTCGACGGCGCCGGTCGGCGGCATCGCCGGCTCGAGCGGCAAGGCGGCGGCGCTGGAGCTGCTCCGGCGGACGTGACCGATCGCCCGACCGGCTCAGCCTCCCGCCCGCCTTCGTACCGGTACGCCCGGTTCACGTCACCCACACGGGTGATCTCGATGATCGACGTTCCCCGCAACCATGCGTGCAGGTCAACGGCCTTCCCTGACCCGTGAGGTGGTGAACGGTGGCCGCCCGTTCGACATCGCTCCCTCACGACGAGCGCCTGCGGCTGACCTTCGACGCCGCGCCGGTCGGGATGGCCCTGGTCGGTCTGCGCGGTGAGTGGATCCAGGTGAACCGGGAGCTGTGCCGCATCCTCGGGCGCAGCGAGCTCGAGCTCCTCGGGCTGACTCTCGACGACCTCACGCACCCCGACGACCTCGGGCCGCACCTCGGCCTCGACGAGGACCTGCTGGCGGGCCGGCGCGCCTCGTACGTGGTGGAGCAGCGGTACGTGCGCCCGGACGGGACCGCCGTGTGGTGCGAGGTCACCGGATCGGTCGTCCGCACGGCCGACGGCAGACCGCTGCACCTGCTGGCGCACGTCACCGACCTGACGCAGCGACGTCGACACGAGGCGTCGCGGCGGCAGCACGAGCGGCGGCTGCAGGCCCTGGCCGACGGGTCCGACGACGTGTTCGTCTACCGGCTGCGCCTGCACCCCGACGTGGCTGTGGAGTACGTCAGCGACGGCGTCTCGCTCACCGGGTGGACGGTGGAGGAGGTCGAGGCCCGCCCGCAGCTCCTGCTGTCGCTGGTCCAGCCCGACGGCCTCGACCCCGTCGACCGGCTCTCGTCCTGCGCAGGGGTCGACGAGGTGGTCGCGCTCTGGCAGACCCGCGACGGCCGGGAGATCTGCACGCGGTCGCGCACCCTCGCCGTCGTGGAGAACGGGCGGGTCGTCGCCGTCGAGGGGCTCGTGCGCACCGTCGGCGACCAGCAGCGCACTGAGCAGCAGCTGCGACGTAGCGAGGCCCGGCTCCGGTCGCTCGTCCAGCACGCGAGCGACGCGCTGGTCGTCACGGACGCCGCCGGTGCGCTCACGTACGCGACTCCGGGCGTCCACCGGATCCTCGGGTGGGACCCGGAGGCGATGGTCGGCGTCGACGTCTGGGACTACCTGCACCCGGACGAGGCGGCCGCGCTGAGGCCCGTGCTGAGCGGCCATGGCGGGCGTCGCCCCGTTCGGCTGCGCGTGCGCACCGCCTCCGGCGACTGGCACTGCATGGAGGCGGTCGTCACCGACCTGCGCGGCGATGCTGCCGTCGGCGGCATGGTCGTCAGCCTGCGCGACGTCGCCGACCAGCACGAGGCGGAGGACGCGCTGCGCGCGCAGGCGCTCACCGACCCGCTGACCGGTCTGCCGAACCGCACCCTCATCGAGGACCGCGTGCACCACGCGGCGGCGCGCCGTGACAAGGACGTCGGCACGGTGGCCGTCGTCGTCGTCGACGTCGACCGGTTCTCGGTCATCAACCAGGCACTCGGGCACGAGCGCGGCGACGCGCTGCTGCGCGCTCTCGCGAACCGCATGGTCGGGCTCGTCGACGACACCGACACCGTCGGCCGGTTCGCGGCTGACGAGTTCGTGCTGTGCGTGGAGGGGCTCAGACGACGCACCGAGGCGGTGGCCCTCGGGGAGTCGTTGCGGGTCGCGCTGGCGCGCCCGTTCGACGTCGACGGGATGCTCGTGACGGTCACGGTGTCGGTCGGCATCGCCTTCGCCGACCGGCGCCACAAGCGACGGACCGAGCTGGTCACGGGCGCGAACCTGGCCATGCGGCAGGCGAAGGCGGCGGGGGGCGACGCCGTGCGCGTCTTCGCGCCGCAGCTCTACGACGACGTCCGGCACGGCCACGACGTCGCGCAGGGGCTGCGCGGCGCCATCGACGACGGCGAGCTCGTGACCCACTACCAGCCCATCATCGACCTCGACACCGGCGTGATGGTCGGCGCGGAGGCGCTCGTCCGCTGGCAGCACCCGAGAGACGGCCTCGTGGCACCCGACGCCTTCATCCCGGTCGCCGAGGAGACGGGGATCATCACCGCGCTCGGCGACTGGGTGCTCGACGACGCCTGCCGGCAGCTCGCGGCGTGGCGGGCGACGGCCGCCCTGGCCGAGGTGACGGTGTCGGTGAACCTCGCCGCCAGGCAGATCGCCGACGCCGGGATCGTGTCGAGGATCGCCGGGACCCTCGCCCGGCACGGGCTGCCGCCGTCGGCGCTCACGGTCGAGGTGACCGAGACGGCGGCACTGCAGGACGGGCACCTCCCGCAGCTCACCGCCATCCACGACCTCGGGGTGCGCGTCGCCCTCGACGACTTCGGCACCCACTACTCGTCGCTGTCGTACCTGCAGCGGCTCCCCGTCGACCAGCTGAAGATCGACCGCTCGTTCATCGCCGGGATCACGACGCAGTACCCACGGCGCGCCATCGTCACGGCGGTGGCACAGCTGTCGCGAGCGCTGCGCATCGCGACGGTCGCCGAGGGCATCGAGACCCGCGAGCAGGAGGCCGACCTGGTGCTGCTCGGCGTCGACCGGGGGCAGGGCTTCCTGTACAATCCGCCCGTCCCGGCCGACGAGCTGAGCCGGTTGCCCGTGGCGCGGACCGTGCGGCGGACGGCGCGTGCCACCGCCGGCGGGAACGGCTCGGCAGAGGCTCCATGACCGGGCCGGGTGGGCCGGTCCTGGGCTCGCCTCGGGCCCGGACCGGCAGACCCGGCAGCACGGCGGCCGTCCACGAGCGCCCGCTGCGACACTGGGGACGTGACCCAGACTCCCTCCGCCGCTGACGACCGGCGCAGCGGGCTGGTCGCCGTCGTGGGCCTGCTGGGTGTCATGTGGGTCGCGGAGATCGTCGACACGGTGCTCGGCGGCCGCCTCGATGCGCTGGGCATCGAGCCGCGCGACACCGGCGGGCTGTCCGGCGTCGTGCTGGCGCCGTTCCTGCACGGCGGGTTCGGACACCTGGTGAGCAACACCGTCCCCTTCCTCGTGCTGGGCGCTCTGGTGGCGCTCAGCGGGCTGGCGCGGGTGCTGACCGTCGCCGCCCTCGTCACGGTGATCAGCGGATTGGGCGTGTGGCTGTTCGCGCCGGCGACGACGCTCCACATCGGCGCGAGCGGGGTGGTCTTCGGCTTCGCCGCCTACCTCGTGGGGCGGGGCTGGTTCGACCGTCGGGTCGGGTACGTCGCCGTCGCCCTGCTCGTGGTCGTCGTCTACGGGACCTCACTGCTGCTCGGCCTGCTGCCGCGGCCGGGCGTCTCGTGGCAGGGGCACCTGTTCGGCGCCGTGGGCGGGCTGGTGGCGGCGCGGCTGCTCGCGCGACCGAGCCCGCGACGGCGAGCGCGGCCGGCGGCCTGAGCCCGTCAGGAACCGGGTCGCCGCGACGCCACGGGGCCTGCTCGCCGACGGCGGGTGCGCCGCCGGGCCGCACCTGTCTACAGTGACCAGCGCTAGGGCCTCTAGCGCAACTGGCAGAGCAGCGGACTTCGGAACAGGAGCGCCCGGGCGGAAACGCCCGGGATGACACCACTCAAAGTCGGGGAACCCTTCGCCGGGCAACTGGCATGGCGATCCCGAGCCAAGCCGGGGGTGACCCCGGAAGGTGTAGAGACTGGACGGGTGGCACCTACCGCGCCACGGCGCCACGGTGAAGGGACAGTCCAGACCACGAACGCCTCCGGGCGGCGCCGAAAGGCGAAGTGGCAGGTTAATCCGCGGGTTGTGGGTTCGAGTCCCACGGGGCCCACCTCAGCGGTTCACTCGTACTGCTGCTCCGGCGCCTCGACCGGCGTGACGACGTCGGCGTCGATGCGCGCCGTCCGCCGCGAGCCGTCCGCCGACGGCTCGCTGAAGCGGCCCTCGACCTCGACCCAGCTGTCCGACGCCGGCGACGGCTGGCCGTCGACGAGGACCTGGATGGCGCGCCCGTCCGCCGCGCAGCACGACAGCGCCACCCGCCCCACGGACCAGCCGCCGTCGTCCTGCGGGATGGCGAAGCCGGTCAGGCGCAGCCGGGCACCGGCCAGCGACTCCGGCGCGTAGAGCGAGCGCGTGACGTACTCGGTCATGGTCAGCGGCACGGCGCCGCGGACCTCGTCGGGCAGGGGCGGCAGTCCCTCCTCGGGCGCGTCGATGCTCGCCTGGGTGCCACGGGCGGCCGCGTACGCACCGAGCGACGGCGGGGTGACCAGCGTCAGCACGAGCAGCGGCAGTGCCAGCAGCCAGGCCGTGCGTGGCATGTGCGCGTGGTCGTGCCCGTGCTCGCCGGCGCCGTCGGGCACCGAGTCGCCGTCGTGGTGGTGGTCGGCCGCCAGCCCGCCGCCCGGCACGTGCTCGCTCGGCGACGGCGTCGCGACGGTCGGCTTCCCGCGGCGCTGCGAGCGCACGATGCTGACGACGGCGAGCACCGTGAGCACCGCCCCGGCGACCACCAGCGGGATCTGCATCGCGGGCTTGACGTAGCGCAGGTGCAGGTCGGAGATGCCGACCTGCAGCACCATGACGCCGACGAACAGCAGCAGCGTGTCCTGCGCCTCGCGGTTCACAGCAGCCACCACGCGACGAGGCAGGAGCTCAGCACCGCGATCACCAGCGTCGTCGGCGCGAACCGCACCGCGAACTGGCGACCGAAGGTGCCGGCCTGCAAGGCCACCAGCTTGATGTCGACCATCGGCCCCACCACCATGAACGTCAGCAGCGCGGCCATCGGGAACTCGGGCAGGCTGGCCGCCACGAACGCGTCCGCCTCCGAGCAGATCGACAGCACGACCGCGAGCACGGCCAGCGCCAGCACGGCCAGCACCGGGTTCTCGGCGACGGCGTTGTACAGGTCCCGAGGCACGACCACGTTGAGCGTCGCCGCGAGCACCCCGCCGAGCACGAGGAAGCCGCCGGCGTGCAGGAAGTCGTGCCGGGCGGTGTCGAGGAACGTCGTCCAGCGCGTGCCGTGCACGACCTCGGGCCGGCGCTGCACCCGCAGCCACCGCTCGTTGCCGAACCGCACCCAGAGCAGCCCCATGACGATGGCCACGCCGAGCGAGGCCACGAGCCGGGCGAGGACGACCTCCGGCCGGCCCGGGAAGGCGACCGCCGTCGCCGCCAGCACGATCGGGTTGATGGCCGGCGCCGGGCTGCTGCTTCCGGGGTGCGAGTGCGGCTCCGTGCCGGTCGCCGGTGGCCTCATGTCGCGCGGGGTGCCCCCGGCGGCGGCGTTCGCGTTCCTGCTGTCGGCGCCGGCCATCAACCCGATCGTGCTGGCGGCGACGGCGGTCGCCTTCCCGGGCCGGCCGGAGGTCGTCCTCGCCCGGCTCGTGGCCTCGCTCGGCGTGGCCATCGTCATGGGGCTGCTCTGGGTGCGGTTCGGCAA